>JAEWKB010000278.1 GCA_023386255.1 Bacteroidota bacterium | reverse complement strand
GTGGAAATATACCGCCCGTTCCTGATACGCTCAGGCCAGCAGGAAGGGTTAAGCTTTACCAATACCGAAATGGTAAAGAACGTAAACTTCTCGGCTGGAGGGTTCCAGGCAAGGTATGGTGATAAGCTTTCGTCAGTGCTGGATATTACTTACAGGAGGCCCAAACGATTTGGCGCCGCCCTTGAAGCAAGCTTCCTTGGAGGAAGCCTTACGGCAGAGGGGATTTCTAAAGACAAGAAATGGAACGCTATTATAGGTGCACGTTACCGCGATAACAGCCTTTTGGTAAACAGCCAGGAAACGGAAACTAATTTTAAGCCCACATTTGCCGATATTCAGGCAATGATAAACTTTAACCCAACCAGCAAGTGGGAAATAAGTTTTCTTGGAAATATAGCGCAAAACAAATACCACTACCAGCCGCTTACTAGGCAGACAAACTTCGGTACAGTTGATGACCCGCGTGCCTTGCTGATATTTTATGAGGGGCAGGAGAAGGATGAATATGAAACCTATTTTGGCGCACTAAAATCAACCTATAAAGTATCTGATAATTTTACTTTAAAAGTTATCGGCTCTGTTTACCATACACAGGAACAGGAGCATTTTGATATCCTTGCTAATTATGCACTGGGTGATGTAGATACCAATATAGGTTCAGACAGCTTTGGCGATTGTATAAATTGTTCTTCGGCAGGTTCACAGCTTACGCATGCACGCAATAACCTTGATGCCCTTATTGTTAATGCCGAAGTAAAAGGATTTCACACTATACTTAAAAATCAGGTAGAGTGGGGCTTTAAATACACGCGTGAGGATATTAGGGACCGCCTTGTGGAATGGGAGGTGATTGACTCTGCAGGATTTTCGGTAAACCCACCGCGGGAAGACCTTCCGCGCAACGACCAGCCATACAATCCTTACTACGGTCCGCTGGTACCGTACCAAAATGTTCGTGCTACTAATTTTGCCGAAATTAACCGCTTTTCCGGGTATGTGCAGTGGAGCCGCAGGGCAAAACTGGGTACAGCCGATATTTTTATTAACGCAGGGGTAAGGGCACACCAGTGGCAGGTTACCGTAGCTGATGCAAGCGGCGGCAGCCAGATAACCTTTAGCCCGCGTGCACAATTTGCCATAAAGCCGCAATGGAAAAAAGACATGCTTTTCCGCCTGGCAGGAGGGCTTTACCACCAGCCGCCTTTTTATCGCGAGCTGCGCGACAGGAACGGTGAGGTGCAGCCTAATGTAAAGGCACAGCAATCTATACATATAGTGTTAGGTAATGATTATAGCTTCCAAATGTGGAGCAGACCTTTTAAACTTATTACCGAAGCTTACTACAAAAAGCTTGATGATGTGAACACCTATACACTTGAAAATGTAAGGATACGTTATCAGGCTAACAATGATGCGGTTGCTTATGCCTATGGCGCTGATGTAAGGCTGAATGGTGAATTTGTTCCGGGTACTGAATCCTGGCTAAGCTTCGGCTACATGAAGACAGAGGAAAATATTAATGACCGTGGCTACATTGCCAGGCCAACCGACCAAAGGCTTAAATTTGGCGTGCTGTTCCAGGATTATGTGCCGAACATACCTAGCCTCAGGATGTACCTTAACCTGGTTTACAATACCGGCTTGCCGGGTGGGTCGCCGTCCTATGCCGATCCTTACCTGTACCAGTCCAGGCTGAACGATTATCGTCGTGCTGATGCAGGATTTTCGTATGTGTTTACTGATGCCAAAAAACAATACCCGAAAGGGCACTGGATGGCAGTTTTTAAGGAACTGGCGCTGGGACTGGAGATTTTTAACCTCTTCAATAACCAGAATGCAATTACCAATACATGGGTGCGCGATGTGTATTCAAGAGCGCAGTATGGCATTCCTAACTACCTTACCAGCCGTGTTTTCAGCTTAAAGCTGAATGTAAGGATATAATTATTGAAACTTTTTGATTATTTTTGATAAACAAGCCTATCCTGAAATGAGAAAAGCCATTATAGCATTATTAGCCGTAACAGGCATGTTTACCATAAGCTGCCGTGAGGAGCGTGAAAAGCCTAAAGTAAGGTATGAAGATAACCGTACGCAAAAGGCACAGCCTGCAGCCAATGACTCTGCCGATATTGAGGTAGCTGACCTTCCTATATTAATGGACGGGACAAAGTACCTTATCCATCCTGTGGGGGATATCAGGGTTTACGAGACTAATAAGGTAAGCTATGGCAGCAGCAGGACCAATAATACGGTTAGTTATGCCATATCTAACTATAACCAGTACGAGATTACAGGGTATTTTGAGAACCTAAAGTTTCAGCATATAGATTCAACTGCCATGAGGCCGCTTACCGATAAGCCTGTACAGATACAAACTGCTACTTACCTTAACACTATGGCGGAGCGTATTAAAAAGCAGGTACTGGTTTACACACTGGTAGATGCTGATACAAACCGTGATGGCAGGATTGACGCTAATGACATAAGGTCGCTTTACATCAGCGATATAAGCGGGAAAGACTTTAAAAAGCTTTCAAGCGACATGCAGGAGCTTATAGACTGGAATATTATTGAAACACAGAACAGGCTGTACTTCCGCACTATTGAAGATATAAATAAGAATGGCGCGTTTGACAAGAATGATATGGTGCATTATCATTATGCAAACCTTTCTTCACCTGACTGGACTGTATCGGCCTACGAGCCTGTAAAGATGAAATAGCTATTTCTTTTTACTTGCTTTTGCAAAAGGATTATAGTCCAGGCACAGTTGCAGCCAATAATGAATGTCTTTGTCTCGTTTAATACCTTGTTCGGTAACATAAATATATCCCTTCATAGATTTACCTGTAAATTCCATCGGGATAACATGATTTTCTTCTAGTGCTTTTTCATATCTAGGCTCTCCAATCCGGCACAGCATCATGTCCTCTCCTGAATTTTTATCAACATGTGTGGCACAACACATCTTGTCATTCACCATAAAGCATACTCCACGAAACATTTTCTTCTCTGTAAACCCGACACCTTTCTCTATGAAAAAATCTCTTATTCTCTGTACTGTCAGTTCGTTATAAGCCATTTTAATTTTTATTTGTTGTTGCAAATTAAATTAAAATTTCGCTTTCAAGGTCTGATTTTTCGATTGTGAAATTGAAACCAAGCTGCTCCATAAGCTGTATCACCAGGTTTTTGTACCAGTTTTCAGATTTCGGGTGTATATAGATACGTTCAATTAGCGAATTAATGTCAACATCAATCTTAATACCTTCGTTAATTGTACGTCCACTTTTACTCAGGTCAGATATAATTCTTACTTCACGCTCGTACTGAAAGCTTTTTCTTTTAAAAAGGAACGGGAAAAAGTCATTATCAAAAGGGATGTACTCTTTTTTATAATCTATATATTGTACTTCGCCTATATGTTGTTCATATTTTGTTTCGGGTACAAGTGCTTCCTGGAGCCTCTTTACTGTTGACTGTATAGCAAGGCCCTCATTATTTTTGGTAAATATCTGCCACATGGCATACGATTCATATTCATTAATATGCCAGCTGCTTACCACAACATTTTCCCTGTGCTTTTTGTATGCATTAAGAAACCCGGGTTTATCTTCAGATATTTTCTTGAGCTCTTCAAAAGTAGGTTCGCTGAAGGTGCCTTCGTAAGGGTCTTCAAACTTATCTGACCTTGCCATGAAAAGCTGCCTGCACAAAAGCAGGTCCAGAAATTTGGACAGGTCCAGGTACTTCCAAACAATAGTGTCAGGATTTGGGCACGCAATACTTTTATGATATAAATACATTGTACATCATTATACGCTAATGTACAAATGTTCCGGTAATGTTCAGGTTAAAATACCGTTATTGCTTCTATAAAAAAATAGCTGCAAATCTGCAGCTATTTAAGTATATGTGGGGCAGCCTATTCAAAAGACTGCATCATTACCAGTTTTTTATAAGTTCCGTCGCGCGCTATGAGTTCATCGTGCGTGCCCTGCTCTACAATCTCGCCTTTGTGCATCACCACAATCTTATCGGCTTTTTGTATGGTTGAAAGCCTGTGCGCTATAACAACCGATGTGCGGTTCTGCATCATGTTCTCCAGTGCCTGCTGTACCAGCCTTTCGCTTTCGGTATCCAGTGCTGAAGTAGCCTCGTCCAGTATCATTATCGGAGGGTTCTTCAGTACCGCCCGTGCAATGCTTAGGCGCTGCCTTTGCCCGCCGGAGAGTTTATTTCCGCCGTCGCCTATATTAGTATGTATTCCTTCCGGAAGGTCTTTTACAAATTCGTACGCATTAGCAATCTTCAGTGCATCTACAATTTCTTCGTCGGTGGCATCTTCTTTACCTATAAGCAGGTTGTTGCGCACACTGTCGTTAAACAATATGCTGTCCTGCGTTACAAGCCCCATAAGCCCCCGTAACGATCTAAGGGTGCAGTCGCGAACATCAGTGCCATCTATTTTTATGCTGCCTTCCTGCACATCATAAAAACGCGTAAGCAGGCTGGCAATAGTACTTTTACCGCTGCCCGATTGCCCTACAAGGGCAACGGTTTGTCCTTTAGGTACAGCTAATGAAAAGTTTTTAAGCACATTTTCAGCCTGGTAGCGGAAGGTAATGTTGTTAAATGTAATACCCTGGTCAAAAGATGTTTTGTCTATAGCGCCTTGGCGGTTTACAATAACATTTTCGGTTTCCAGTACTTCAATAACTCTTTCGGCAGATGCGTTACCGCGCTTTAATGTATAGCTTGCTTTAGAAATGTCTTTAGCAGGAGTAAGTATGTTGTAAGCAAGCAGCATGTAGCCCATAAAAAAGGAAGCTTCCATGTCGCCATCTACAAATACAAGATAGCCCCCATATACCAGCAAAATACCTATAACAATAATACCTAAGAGTTCACTAAGCGGAGACGCAAGGTTTTGCCTGTTGCCCAACTTGTTTGCGTAGTTAAACAACCTTGCATTAGTATCCTCATACTTCTGCTCAAACAGCCTCTCGGCAGTGAATGATTTAATGATCCTTAATCCGCTAAGGCTCTCTTCTATGCCGGAGAGAAGCCTGCCTCCTTCAACCATTACGCTGTTGGAGGTTTTTTTAAGCGATTTACCCACTTTCGAAATTATAAATCCTGATATTGGAATAAAGATAAATACGAACAAAGTAAGCTTTACGCTGAACATGAACATTGTAACCAGCGTAAGGATGATGTTCAGCGGTTCTCTTACTATCATTTCCAGGATAGAAAGGAACGAGTTGCTCACCTCATTAACATCGCCTGTTATGCGGGTAATAACCTCACCTTTGGTAGTGCCTGAGTGGTATGACAGGGGAAGCCTGATAACCTTAGAATACATTTCCCTACGCATGTCTTTCAGCACCCCATTTTTAAGATAGGTAATAAAGTACATTGCAAGATAGTTGCAAAGGTTTTTCAGCAGGAATAAACCTATGATTATGCCAATAATGAACATAAGCACCTTAAACTGGCCATGCTTTGCAATTTGCTGAGTAAGGAAGTAGTTGAGATAGTTGTTAAAAAAATCTTGTATGTCTCCAATGCCTGTATAAACCGGTTCACGGTATATTGCCTGTTGTTTCTCAAAAATAACAGTAAGTACAGGTATTACTGCTACAAACGAAAGCGTATTAAAAAGTGCATATAAAATATTAAAGAAAATATTTAGATAAGCATACTTTTTGTAGGGGATCGCAAAGCGGAAAATCTTCTTTATGTTATTCATTTAGATCAGGTTCATCTCTTCGATGATGTTTTTTATTTTACCGTCAAGCACAGCTTCCACCTGCTTGGCATTATGTACATGGTCCAGTGTATCGTTCACACTGAAGTAGAATTTGATTTTAGGTTCGGTACCGCTGGGGCGTGCACATATTTTAGTACCGTCTTCAAGGTAATAAATAAGCACATTTGATTTTGGTATCTTCAGCGCTTCTTCCTCACCAGTAAGAAGGTTTTTAGCCATAGATGACTGGTAATCCTCCACCATAAGTACGCGCTGGCCGTTTATCTCTTTTAGCGGGTTCTCGCGCAGGTCGGCCATCATCTGCTTTATTTCACTGGCACCATCCTTACCTTTTTTGGTAAGTGAAATAAGATACTCTTTATAGAAACCGAATTCAACATACAGCTTTAGCAGCTCCTGGTACAGCGAACTTGCATTAGCCTTGGCCTGCGCAGCAATTTCGCACAGCAAGAGGGTAGAGGTTACGGCATCTTTATCGCGTACGGCATCACCTACCATAAAACCGAAGCTCTCTTCGCCTCCTCCAATAAACTCCTGCTCAGGGAAATCTTTTATAAATTTAGCAATCCATTTAAAGCCTGTAAGCCCTACTTTGCATTCCACATTATAAGCTTCGGCAAGCTCCAGCATCATTGGGGTAGATACAATGGTTGAACCTATAAACTGCTTACCTGTAATCTTGCCCTGCTTTTTCCATTGCTCTAAAAGGAAGTGCGTCATCAAAACCATTGTCTGGTTTCCGTTCAGCAATGTCATGATACCATTGCCGTTTCGTACTGCCACACCAAGGCGGTCACTGTCGGGGTCGGTGCCTATTACAATATCTGCATCTACCTGGTTAGCCAGCTCAATAGCCATGGCGAGCGCTTCAGGCTCTTCAGGGTTTGGCGACTTTACGGTAGGAAAATTGCCATTCGGTACAGCCTGTTCGGCAACAATGTGTACATTATTGTAGCCTGCCTTTTCAAGCAGGTCCGGTATCAGCTTAACCGATGTGCCATGTAACGGCGTATAAACAATTTTCAGGTTTTGTTTGGCTTCGGGAGAAGTATTGAAAGATGCAGTCATCAATGAAGATTTTAAAAAGGCTTCATCAATTTCATTACCTATGTATTCTATAAGCTCATCGTTGGCATTAAAATTAACCTGGTCATATTCCAGTGACTCTATAACCTGAATTATCTCACCATCTTGTGGCGGTACCAGCTGGCCGCCGTCCTGCCAATACACTTTATAACCATTATACTCCGGCGGGTTGTGTGATGCTGTGAGTACAATGCCTGCATGGCAGTTAAGGTATTTTACCGCAAATGAAAGCTCAGGTGTAGGGCGAAGTTCAGAGAAAAGGAAAACTTTAATACCGTTTGCCGAAAAAACATCAGCCACTAATTTAGCCAGTGTGTCACTGTTGTTGCGGCAGTCATAAGCTATGGCTACCTTAATATCTTCACCGGCAAAAACCTGCTTCAGGTATTGTGACAGTCCTTGTGTAGCCTTACCTAAAGTATATTTATTGATACGGTTGGTGCCCGGGCCCATTATACCCCTCATGCCTCCTGTGCCGAACTCCAGGTTCTTATAAAAGCTATCTTCCAGCTCTTTTGGTGATGAGGTCATCATTTCCCTAATGGCTTCCTGCGTTTCGTTATCAAAAAGCGGCGTTAGCCACACGTTTGCCTTGTCAAGTATTGTTTGTTCAATCTGCATAGCTTATTTGTTATAATGTTTCACTGATCTTATATCGTTCTTCATTATTCTTTGTGCGTAAAATAATTTCCCCCAGGAAGCCTGCCAAAAACAGTTGTGTGCCAATAATCATTGTGGCAAGTGCAATATAAAACCAGGGGTTGTTAGTCACTAATATTGTAGGCTCATCATGATACAGCTTGTATAGCTTCATTATACCTATGTACAGGGCCGATAAAAAACCGAAAATAAACATTAGTACCCCAAGTGCTCCAAAAAGGTGCATAGGCCTTTTACCGAAGCGGGATATGAACCATATGGTGATAAGGTCCAGGAAGCCGTTTATAAAACGTTCCATCCCAAATTTGGTTGACCCGTATTTACGCGCCTGGTGGAGTACTACCTTTTCGCCAATTCTATTAAAACCGGCATTTTTGGCCAACACGGGTATATAGCGGTGCATTTCGCCCGATACCTCAATGTTTTTTACTACAGTTTTATTATAAGCTTTAAGCCCGCAGTTAAAATCATTAAGGTGCACACCCGATGTTTTCCTTGCAGCCCAGTTAAACAGCTTAGACGGCAGGTTTTTAGCAACTACAGAGTCATACCTCTTTTTCTTCCAGCCCGATACCAGGTCATACCTGTCCTGGGTTATCATGCGGTACAGTTCCGGTATTTCCTCCGGGTTATCCTGCAGGTCGGCATCCATGGTAATAACCACATCACCCTGCGCTTTGGCAAAGCCCGCATGCAGCGCCTGGCTTTTGCCATAATTGCGCTGAAAGCGGATGCCTTTTATATTTGTATTTTGAGCGGATAGCTGCTGTATCAGGTTCCAGGAACCGTCGGTGCTGCCGTCATCAATAAAAATAACTTCATAGCTGAAGTTATTTTCTGCCATCACGCGGCTTATCCACTGGTTTAATTCTCTAAGTGATTCTTCTTCGTTAAGAAGGGGTATTACGATGGAAATGTTCATTTATTTTAAAAAGCTCCCGGGTTCTCTTTTTTTATAATTGCACCTATAATTAGTGAAAAGATTAACGAGAAAAATGCTGATATTAGAATAGTAAAAGGAATACTTATGTAGGGTTTCATAAAAGTTTCTGTCCATGTCATTGCTTGTTTAAGACCCTCAGCATTCATATTCGGATTACTTGCAAGACTTATTTTTGTCTGTTCCAGTATGCCTTCTTTAATTTCAGGAGCAACCATATAAATAATTGAAGTAGCAACAGAAGAAACTAAAGCTGCTATAACTCCTGTTGTAACCCCTGCTTTTATACACTGGCCAAACTTAATATAACCGCCATTTATCTTATTTTTAAAATGATTGCACGCAAGTGTTATAAAAAGGGCAGGTAAAATCAAATAATTTAGAAGCCCCATAATTACCCCTGCCGCAGCATTGTCTTTAGAATTTAAGCCAAGGGTATAGGAAAGTACAAATTCAAGGATTAAAATTACTCCGTAAGTTATTCCGTAAGGTATTGCCGCTTTAGCAGGAGAGATAGTTTTTTCCATATTTTTTTGTTGTTGGTTAATTAATCCACAAATATACTAATTCCGCTTATATGTGTAGCCAAAAAAGTAGTAGCTTTACGCTGAAAATTTTGAATGTAAAAGTTTGATTTTAAAAAAATAGTTGTACTTTTGCACACTCAAATAAAATGTTTAAAAACAAAAAGCTGTAATACGTTTACACCTTTCGCTAAGAAAGCCTCGAAGCGGGATACAGCCAAACAATAAAAATTTACTCAAGATGAAAAAAGGTATTCACCCGGAAAATTACAGATTGGTAGCTTTTAAAGACATGTCTAACGACGAAGTTTTCATTACCAAATCTACTGCTGACACTAAAGAAACGATTGTACACGAAGGAGTTGAATATCCTGTTGTGAAAATGGAGATCTCCCGTACTTCACACCCATTCTATACAGGTAAATCTAAACTTATTGATACTGCAGGACGTATCGACAAGTTCAAAAACAAATACGCTAAATTCAGCAAATAATATTGTTGTTTTACAGATATGCAAAAGCCTTCCGGAAACGGGAGGCTTTTTTTGTTTATAGCTGCTTAGCTGAGGAATAAGCTATGTTGAAAATATTTGGCTAAAGCCATCTCTTAAAAATGCCTATAACCACTGGCTGAAGCCAGTGGCAAAGGATTAGCTTCTCTGGCTTCAGCTTTTGTATCTTTTGTCCCAAGCTTTCAGCTTTTGTATCTTTTGCCTCATCAGGCTTTAGCCGAATATTTATACAGTTTGGCTAAAGCCCATTTACATTACCCTGCAAACCACCGGCTGAAGCCAGCGGCAAAAAATGAGCTTCCTTGGCATCCAGGCTTAGCCTAAATATATTGCATTGGCTTCATCATTTTGTTTATGCCAGTGGCTTCAGCATTTCGTTCGATGCAGGCTTATCTTTTGCCCCTGGCTTCAGCCAGGAGGAATATAAAGTGCGCCCCACAAAGCTTTAGCCGAATCTTGCAATACACTTTGGCTAAAGCCATCTTCACAAATGCCTTGTACCCACTGGCTAAAGCCAGTGGCAAAGGATAAGCAACTTTGTTCCTATGTTCCTTTGCTACTTAGCAACTTTCCCGTATTTTCGTGGCAACACAAACAGGCAAGCCATGAACTACATACTTTTTGACGGACCCGTGCGCAATGCACTGCTACCGTTCACCTTTACACGCCCCGTTGCTGATATCCGCGTAGGGATTTTAACCATTCGTGAAAAATGGGAGAAATACCTTGGTTATACTACCACTACACTTACTGAGGAGTATCTTATGGAGAAGTACCCGATGGTGGAAATGGAGGAGAACATCATGATAAACGCTTCGTTCCTGCCTACAGAGGCGCTTGCCGAAATGGTTATGGCGCTTGAGCCTAACCAGGCTATTATGTGTGGTGATGATATTATTGCCTTTTATACGAAAGACACCCAGGAAGAGGTAGATTTTGATACTTATGATATTATTGAGTATAGTGAAGACTGCCTGCGCATTGAGCAGCCGTGGGATATCTTCAAAAAAAATGACCTGGCCATTCGCGAGGACTTTGAATTGCTGACTGAGGGCCGTGTATCGCAGCCTATACCTGCAAGTGTGAATACAATATCACCGGAGAATATCTTCATTGAAGAAGGTGCAAAGCTGGAGTATGTAACGCTAAATGCCTCTACAGGGCCTATCTACATTGGCAAAAATGCCGAGATCATGGAAGGTTCTGTTATTCGCGGCCCGTTTGCTTTATGTGAGGAAGGGCAGATAAAGCTGGCTACTAAAGTATATGGCGCCACAACTGTGGGCCCGCATAGCCGTATTGGCGGTGAAGTAAGCAACTCGGTACTGTTTGGCTATTCAAATAAGGGGCATGATGGATTCCTTGGTAATTCTGTATTGGGCGAGTGGTGTAATTTGGGTGCCGATACCAACAATTCTAACCTTAAGAACAACTATGAGGAAGTAAAGCTTTGGAGCTACGAGAAGGAAGGTTTTGTAAAAACCGGCCTGCAGTTTTGCGGACTCATGATGGGCGACCACAGCAAGTGCGGTATCAATACCATGTTTAATACCGGTACCGTAGTAGGGGTAAGCGCGAATATTTTTGGTGCGGGCTTTCCGCGCAATTTTGTACCAAGCTTTTCATGGGGCGGGGCATCGGGCTTTACAACTTACATGACCAAAAAAGCTTTTGAAACGGCCAAAATTGTAATGTCTCGCCGCAATATTGAATTTACCGAACAGGATGCCGCCATACTGGAGCATGTGTTTGAGGAAACGATGAAGTGGAGGAAAGAGTAGATTGCCAGATTGTTAGATTTATAGATTGTTCGACTTGACGAAACGTAGAAAAAGCACGAAATATAGTTTAGGAAGCCTGCTTTTATTGCTGGCTTTCCTGTTTTATTATGCCTGTGTTGATAAGGAGGAACAGCCTGCGCCTGCTGTTGAAAAGCCTGTAAAAGCTAAGAAGCCAAAAGCAAAAAAGGAAGTTCGCGCATTAAAGGTATTTACAGGAAAGGTTATAGGCATTAAAGATGGCGATACATTTGAAGTTTTGTACGACGGGCAGCCGGAGCGTGTGCGCCTGGCCGAAATAGACTGTCGGGAAAAATCGCAGCCTTTTGGTAAAAATGCGCGGCAGTATGCATCCGATCTTTGTTTCGGAAAAACCGTTACCGTATCATCAAACGGTAAGCGCGACCGCTATGGCCGGGTGGTAGGGACCGTAGTTACCGCCGATGGAACTAATATAAATGAAGCGCTGGTTAAAGCAGGTTTGGCATGGCACTATAAAGATTACTCTGACAGCAAGGTGTTATCCGAAACTGAAGAACAGGCACGTATGGAGAAAATCGGCTTATGGTCAGACAATAACCCGACACCACCATGGGAATGGCGCAAGAGCAAGAGGAAAAAGCAGACAGCTTACTAATCCACCTTTACAAAAGTACCCATGGCGTCAAATTTCAGGTCTACGCCATTGCTTAGTTCCACATCATATCCGGAATCGGATCGTTCAATCTTTACGATAGCCTCTTTAGGATTATTGATCTTTACGTAGTCAAGTGTCTGCTTTTGGATAAATGATGTAGGTATTGCTTTGTTCTTTCCGTCAACTTCCATCCAGCGGCCGGAGTCGTCAAAATCAATCTCAGTATTATCATTAAGCACTACTTCAT
>JAEWKB010000098.1 GCA_023386255.1 Bacteroidota bacterium | reverse complement strand
GTTTTATTTAAGCCCCACGTATTGCGAAAAAGGTATTTTTGACTGGTTTGCTTCAAAAATAAATGCTGTAAGCCCCTGCTCTCTTCCTAAAACCTCTTTACCATTTGGCATTAGTGTGTATTCCTGTATTTCCACAGTATGTCTTGGTGTAATGCATGCCACGGCAAAAAGCATCAATAATAATAGGGAAAACCCTTTACATGAAAGGGCTTTTGCAAAAGGTTTCACGTGGAACATCATTATCTTCCCATATGTATTAATAGCACCGACACATCACTTGGAGATACTCCGCTAATGCGTGAAGCCTGTGAAATTGTGACAGGACGAATCTTTTTCATTTTTTCCCTTGCTTCATACGATAAAGATTTTACCTTATCATAGTCAAAGCTTTCAGGTATACGGACATCTTCCAGACGGTTCAGTTTATCGGCATTATTCTTTTCTTTCTCAATATATCCCGAATATTTAACCTGAACCTCTGCCTGTTCTACTACTTCCTCGTCTAAATTATGTTCAGTAATGTAATCCCGTACCTTTTGAAATTTAAGCATGTCTTCCAATTCAACCTGAGGACGCGAGAAGATTTTAAACATTTTATCAGATTGTGTTATCGGTGCCGAATCTTTAGCTTCAAGAACAGGATTGGCTTCGGCAGCAGTAACACTGGTTTCTTTAAAGAAGTTTACAAATGCTTCGCTTTCGTCACGCTTCTTCTCCATCCTCCGCAGGCGGTCTTCTTTGGCAAGTCCAATTTCATAAGATAGCGGCGTAAGTCTGAAGTCGGCATTATCCTGTCTTAGCAGAGTCCTGTATTCTGCCCTTGATGTAAACATCCTATAGGGTTCTTCAGTACCTTTAGTAATAAGGTCATCTATAAGTACGCCAATATAAGCTTCATTGCGTTTCAGCACAAAAGGTTCCTTTTCCTGAACCTTTAGGTGCGCATTTATACCGGCCATTAATCCCTGCGCGGCGGCTTCTTCATATCCGGTAGTACCATTAATCTGCCCGGCGAAGAACAAACCTTCCACCAGCTTTGTCTCAAGCGTATGCTTCAGCTGCGTTGGCGGGAAATAATCATACTCTATGGCATAACCAGGACGGAAGAATTTTACATTTTCAAAACCCGCTACCGAACGCAGTGCTTTAAATTGCACATCTTCCGGGAGAGAAGTAGAGAAGCCGTTTACATACACCTCAACTCTATTCCAGCCTTCCGGTTCTACGTATAACTGGTGGCGGTCTTTATCAGCAAAACGGTTTATCTTATCTTCAATTGACGGACAATAGCGCGGGCCCAGGCTTTTAATCCTGCCGTTGAACATCGGTGAACGATCAAAGCCCTCACGAAGAAGGTTGTGTACCTCTTCAGACGTATACGTCATCCAGCAGGACCTTTGTGTTTTCAGTGCTTGTGTAGCATCAGAATATGAAAACTTAGAAGGGTTTTCATCCCCTGGCTGCTCTATCATTTTGGAATAGTCCAGTGAGCGGCCATCTACGCGTGGCGGCGTACCTGTCTTCATACGGCCTGCTTCAAAACCGGCGCGAACCAAATCTTCTGTAATACCATACGCAGCACTCTCTCCTGCCCTGCCACCACCAAACTGTTTTTCCCCAATATGGATCAGGCCATTCAGGAAAGTACCATTGGTTAGCACAACAGATTTAGCTTTAATTTCAATTCCGAGTGAGGTACGTACGCCTGTTACTTTTCCATTCTCTATTAATATACCCGCCACCATTTCCTGGTAGAAATCAAGATTAGGTGTAGCCTCAAGCATAAGCCTCCATTCCTCCGCAAACCGCATCCTGTCGCTTTGAGCACGGGGACTCCACATAGCAGGCCCTTTGGATTTATTCAGCATCCGGAACTGGATCGCGGTTTTATCAGTCACAACCCCCGAGTAACCACCAAGTGCATCAATCTCGCGAACAATTTGGCCCTTGGCAATACCGCCCATGGCAGGATTGCACGACATCTGCGCAATGTTCTGCAGGCTCATAGTAACCAGCAGGGTTTTAGAACCCATATTAGCGGCGGCGGCGGCGGCTTCGCTACCCGCGTGCCCGGCACCTACAACTATTACATCATATACTTCGTTAAACATTTTCTACTGTTGTTCCACGTGGAACATTTAAGTTATTCCTCTTCATTAAGATGTTATTGTTCCACGTGGAACATAGCAATCTTCTCTTCTTCTTTATTTCGCATCATCTGCTCATCCTCTTCAGACTTATCTTTATACCCGCAGTAGTGTAAGATCCCATGAGCCATTACGCGCCTTAACTCCTCTTCAAAAAAAACACCATAATCAGCAGCATTCTCCCTCACTCTTTCGACAGAGATAAAAATATCACCGCTGATTTCATTACCCATAGTGTAATCAAAACTGATAATATCTGTCAGTGTATCATGATCCAGGTATTGTATATTTATCTGAAGAAGATATTCATCATCACAAAAAATGTAATTAACTTCACCTTCTTTTTTACCTTCCGAAGCAATTACACTCGAAAGCCACTCCTGATATTTTGCCTCATCCTGAAGCTCGAAATCAGTTTCATAATTAAAACTAATCATTCTTCTTAAAGTAGGTTTGCACCCTTTGATTAAAATTTGGGCGCAAAGGTAAGCTTTGTCTGTTTAATATCTCCACACTATTCAGATATTCTTTTAGAGCAGGCGGAAGCTGGTTCGCGCTGTTATTAAACTCTTTTTTATTGGTTTGTGACTGGCGCTTATTTTCCTCTCCCTGCTGCTGGATCGCCTTATCAAGTTTTAGTAGCTCATGCTTCAGGTTCAGCATACGCTGCAGGGTTTCATTTTTAAAGCCTTTGTTAAGCAGCTGTTTTTCGATCTCCTTCATTTGGCGTGCAGCATTTTGTCCGTTGCCGCCCATACCCTCTTTTTCAAGGGCGCGTTGCAATTGCTCCCGTAGTTGCTGCTGTTCTTTATATATTTCAAGTAATTCTCCTGCATCGCCTTCGCCTCCATCACCTTCACCTCCTTTTTCACCACCTTTCTGGCCATTCTTGTCCGGCTGTCCCTTACCATCTTTACCACCTTTTTGCATACCTTCCTGCATTTTTTTAGCAAGCCCTTCCTGCTTCTTAATGATATCGCTAAGCTGCACATCATTACCCTGGCCTTTGCCCTTTCCTTTACCTGTGCCCATACCCTGCATTTGCATTTGCTGCTGCATTCCGTTAAGTGCATCACTAAGCATATCGGCTAGTTTATTGGCCGATGTTATGGCATACTGCTGGTTGGCAACACCACGGGGAACAACCATTTCTGAAAGGTCAGCTAAAGCTTTGTCTATAGAATAGTGTACATTTCCTACCTCTTTTGTAATCTCTTCGGTAATCTTAGGGTTACGGAGCGATAAGGCAAATAGGCTGTCATCAACATGGCGAAACTGCTGCTTTAAGTCCTGCTGCTTTTTAAGGTAAGTACTATACCCAACCGACTTAGCCTGAGACGACTTGAACTTGCCCATAACATCTTCCTGCGAGAAAGAATAGGCAAGCAGGTTATCCAGTATCTGACGCAGCATCTTTACATCTTCCTCCATCTGCTCCATATCGCCTGAGGCCATCATTTCCATCATCTTTCCGCTCATCTGCTTCATCTTCTGTGCGGCCGACTTTTGCTTGGGCTTTGCTTTAGACGCTTTTTGTTCTTTATTAGCGTCTTGTTTGTTCAGCTCTTCCTGCGCCTTATCCATATCCTGCTCAATGCTTTGCTCCTGCTGCTTATCGCTGGGTATATCCATCGGCTTCTTTAGCTCCTCATTCTGCTTTTCAAGGTCACGCATTTCCTGCTGAAGCTTATCAAATTCCTTATTTATTTGCTCCTGCTTATCGGCAGTATTGTCTTTACTTTCTGAAAGATTCTCCTGCTTCTCTGCAAGCTTTTCAAGCTGGTCTGCAATCTGCTCTGCTTTCTTCTCTACATAAAAACGTTTTGTAAGCTCTACAAGCTGCTCCAGGTTCTTTGTCTGGTTCTTGGCATTCTGCTTAAACTTATCAATTTTTTCAAACAGCTCTTCTTCCTTAAGCTTATTGGTTAATTCTTTTAATTCGTCCAACAGCTTTTGGTTTTTCTCAGCTTCCTTCTCATTCTTTTCAAGGCGCTTCATCAGCTCATCCTTAAACTCATCTTTCTTCTCCGGGTTAAACTGCTCAAGATTTTCCTGTAGCTTTTTAGAGAATTCCTTCATCATCTCATCCTGCTGCTTTTGGCGGTTGATGAAATCCTGTACCTTCTTCTGGTCCTTGAAATCCATATTGGTTTTCTCCTTACCCATCTTCTGCAGCTTATCAAGCTCGCTCAACTGCTTGTCCTGGTTCTTTATAGATCTTTCAAGGCTGTTGATGTTGCTGTTCTGCTCCTGTAGAACTTTTTCCTGCTGCTCGTCCTGTGTCAGCTCTCTATGAGAAAATACTGATGATTTTGAACTTTTGTAATTATGTACGGCATCATTATCAAACACTTCAAAATAGTATTCATAAGATACTCCTGCAGGCAGGTTTAGCCCGTCTGGGAAGGTATAATAGAATCTGTCAACCGCCTCTCTCTTAACCGGAAGGTTGGCACGTTTGGCAGCATTAGGATTATCTTTGGGATAATATACAACCTGCAGTTTAGTAAGCCCATAATCATCAGAAACCTCACCTAAAATAACCTGCCTCTTCAGTTTAAGGCTATCCGGCGCGGCAGAAACCCCAATGGTTGGGTACTGGTCTTTAATCGTGCTAATCTGGTACTGCAACTTTTCATGGTGCTTTACTTTAGCATTAGAAGTAAGGACTTGATAATCTGTGTTCTGCATAATAGTTTTTGACAGCTGGAAGCTATTCTCGCCCTTACTAAAAGCTGTTGTACCTCCTGCGCCTGCCCATTCAATAGCGTTAGTGGCCAAAGCCTGTACACGCCATGTTACACGGGTTCCTTCGGGTACCACTGCGTTACCTGTTCCACGCACAACTTCAGCTTTCTTACCCAAATAGCTTGGGAAGTTAAGTACCATCTCGAAGTTAGCTATAGTAGGCACCGCTACTACAGCAAGTTCATATGGCTTTGAGGTAACATCATTGGCCTTCAGCTGAAACTCCACATTTTTAGAGGGCTTTTCAAATCTGTACTGAAACACACCCGGCTTAACCGATTCCAGATAATAATTCTCCTCCCCTATGGTTATCATGGCATTTTCAGGAATTATCTTTCCCTGTGTTTCCACCTGAAGCACAAAATCAGTATCCTGCTGTGCCATCAGTGAGTTGTTCAATATCTTAAATTCAAATGGCGCCGGTGGTGCGTAATGCTTATCATAGTGCACTACCCTGTCAAAACTTTGTGTAATAATGCCGGAGTTACCGCTGATAAGGAAAAACAATATCAACAATAGCGGAATGGCAGCATACGGAATATACCTTACGTTCTTTTTAAAATTTACTGCATTAGTAAAAGGTATGGGCTGTAATGTATTTGCTTTTTGTTCTATTGAGGCCGCTAAAAGTTCTGACTGCTGTGACTGGCCCGACAGCTGCAGGAAGTTGGTAAGCTTATCGCTTATCTCACTAAAATGGTTACCAATGATTTGTGATGCCTGTTGGTAGTCAATACCCTTTTGTAATTTAAACAGCTTAAATAAAGGGAACAGTATAAACCGCAGCAGCAGGAATGCCTCCACAGTTATGAACAGCCAGAACAGCACTGTCCTGCCGCCCTGTGGCAGCCACAGGAAATATTCTATAAGCAGTGTAAATATAAAGTACATGAGCCCAAGCCCTATAAAGAAGATACTGCCACGCAATAATTCGTTGGTATAGTACTTTTTTATAAAGCTTTCCAGCTTGTTATATATGATGTTTTTCGTTTCCAAAATGACGATGATTGTTAATAACCGATAAAATTACAAATTCTATTGATAGGATTAACGTAAAAATCAACAGCTAAGTGTTTATAACCCGCTGTTAATGTTGATAGGACTGTAAAATGAGGACTTAAATATGATGCTTTGCGTATCTTTGCACAAAATTTCTGAACAATGTCAAAACAAGTTCGCGTGCGTTTTGCACCCAGCCCTACAGGGCCATTGCATATAGGCGGTGTTAGGACCGCCCTCTTTAATTATCTGTTTGCTAAAAAACATGGCGGTACATTTTACCTGAGAATTGAAGATACAGACCAAAATCGTTATGTTCCAGGCGCAGAAGAATATATTATTGAAGCGTTGAACTGGTGCGGGATACCTTTTGATGAAGGTATTGGTAAAGAAGGTAAGTTTGGCCCGTATCGCCAGAGCGAACGTAAAGCTATTTATAGAGATTATGCGCTTAATCTTGTAGAAAACGGCTGGGCCTATTACGCGTTTGACACTGCCGAAGCACTAGATAAGCTTCGCGCTGAAGCTGAAGCAGATGGAAAAGCATTTATTTATAACCATGCTACACGTGGAACATTAGACAATTCACTAAACCTTACTGCCGAAGAAACACAGAGAAGGATAGACAGCGGAGAAGAATATGTGGTCCGTTTTAAGATACCTACAGATGAAACCCTTCACTTAAAGGATATCATTCGTGGGGATATAAAATTTGAAAGCAACCTGCTTGATGATAAAGTCTTATTTAAGAGCGATGGTATGCCCACCTATCACCTTGCAAATATTGTGGATGACCACCTGATGGAAACCAGCCACGTCATCCGTGGTGAAGAGTGGCTTCCTTCCCTCCCGCTCCATGTGCTGCTCTACAGGGCATTTGGCTGGGAAGCGCCGGAGTTTGCCCACCTTCCGCTGATATTAAAGCCTGTTGGTAATGGGAAATTATCGAAACGAGATGGTGATAAGCTGGGTTTCCCTGTATTCCCGCTGGAGTGGAAAAATGCTGATGGTACAACATCATCAGGTTACCGCGAAGAAGGCTACCTGCCCGAAGCTGTGGTAAATTTCCTGGCACTATTGGGCTGGAATCCGGGTACAGACCAGGAACTGTTTACGCTGGATGAACTGGTACAGCTTTTCGATTTGGAAAGGGTACACAAGGCGGGCGCAAAGTTTGACCCGGAAAAGAATAAGTGGTTCAACCACCAGTATTTTACAAGGCAGGATAATGGAGTACTGGCTCAACAGTTATCGCATATACTTCTCGAAAAGGGGATAAATAAATCTCTTGAGTATGTAACTGAAGTTGTAGGGTTGGTAAAAGAAAGGGCAACCTTCGCTAAGGAGCTTTGGGACCTGAGCGATTATTTCTTTACAGCACCAGAAAGCTATGATGAAAAAGCCGTAAAGAACTGGAAGCCCGAAACAGAGGAAATAATGAATCAGCTAATTACTTTGCTACAGAACACGCTTGATTTCTCCTCAGCTAACCTGGAGGCTGTTATAAAGGCCTGGATTGAAGAAAACGGCATTGGTATGGGCAAAGTGATGCAGCCGTTACGATTGAGCCTTGTAGGGGCTATGAAAGGCCCTCACCTGTTCGACATCATGGCTCTAATAGGTAAGGAAGAAACCATAAGCCGCATACAAAAAGCTATAGTAGCCTTATCATAAGAACAGCCTCCCAAGCGGAGGCTTTTTTATTTACTCAAATTATCGTACCTTAACATAAATTTATAAATCAGTCAAAAATGGAAAGTATTCCTTTGTATGTAGCGCTCGTTATTGCGCTTTTTATTTTTCTTTCATCCTTTTTCACGGTTAAGCAGCAAACGGCTGTAATTATTGAACGCTTTGGTAAGTTCCACAGCATCCGTCAGGCGGGGCTTCATTTAAAGATTCCGATTATAGACCGTATTGCCGGCCGGGTAAACCTGAAGATACAGCAGCTGGATGTTATTATTGAAACCAAAACCAAGGAGAACGTGTTCGTGAAGATGAAGGTGTCGGTACAATTCAAAGTGATACAGGAAAAAGTGTACGATGCCTTTTATAAGCTGGAATACCCGCACGACCAAATAACATCATACGTGTTTGACGTGGTACGCGCCGAAGTGCCTAAACTTAAGCTGGATGATGTTTTTGAACGTAAAGATGATATTGCTATTGCGGTAAAAAGAGAACTGAACGATGCCATGGCTACCTATGGTTATGATATTATAAACACGCTTATTACTGATATTGACCCGGATGCACAGGTAAAACATGCCATGAACCGCATTAACGCGGCCGACAGGGAAAAATCGGCTGCAGAGTATGAAGCTGAGGCACAACGTATACGTATTGTAGCCAAAGCTAAGGCAGAAGCCGAAAGTAAGCGTTTACAGGGACAGGGTATAGCCGACCAGCGACGTGAAATTGCGCGGGGGCTTGTAGAAAGTGTTGATGTGCTTAACAAAGTAGGTATTAACAGCCAGGAAGCTTCGGCGCTTATAGTGGTAACACAGCATTATGATACGCTGCAGGCTATAGGAAGCGATACTAACAGCAACCTTATACTTTTACCCAACTCGCCACAGGCGGGCAGCGATATGCTGAATAATATGGTAGCATCGTTTACGGCATCTAACCAGGTAGGTGAAGCCATAAAACGCGGAAATACTAAAAAGAAGCAAGATGATGGCAGAAGAGAAAGTGGCTATACCCAGCCGGATACACCTGAAATAACTGAATAAAAAAGTCCCGCTATGTGCGGGACTTTCTATTTAAAATATCTTCTTGAAAAGAAAGGTTAGCGCCGCGCTCTTTAATGGGCCCGACAGTGCACTCAGCACTCCCATCACCTTCTTAGGCGCATCGCCTACCAGGTTCCTTATCTCAAGGCTTTCTTTTGTTTCGTCAAATTCTTTTAAAAGCTTGTGGTAGGCAAGATCCTTTTCTACCTTAAGTATTTCCAGTTCCCTGTTTATTTCATCGAACGTATGATAAACCTTTACATGTTCCATAATCAATATTTTTTAAAGAATAACCTGGAAAAACGTGCCAGTATAGGGCCTTCCACAATTTTGTCCTGTATCTTGTATACTATAACAGCAGCAATAAGATACATAAATCCTACAATGAGG
>JAEWKB010000320.1 GCA_023386255.1 Bacteroidota bacterium | reverse complement strand
TACTTAAGCAGGGCATAGTATGACACAAGCCCGCCTAGTGAACTGCCCCATATTGTTGTGTTTTTTGCTCCTGTCTTAATGCAGTAATTCCTTTCTGTGTAGGGCTTTAGTGTATTTACCACGAAGTCGAGGTAAGCGTCAGCCCCGCCGCCGCCGTATTTTGGGTGCGGGTAAGGAGTCAGCTCTTTGATACGGTTATCTCCGCCGTGCTCAATGCCAATTACAATTACCTCTGCCTTCAGGCTGTCCAGTGTCTCATCAACCTGCCACTCGCCGAAAGCTGAAGTTTTGCGGTCGAACAAGTTCTGCCCGTCGTGCATGTAAATTACAGGATATTTCTTTTTGGAAGCACTATAGTTATATGGCAGGTAAACCCAAATTTTACGGTCGGCTTTTAGCTGGGGCGAATAAAGTGTAAAGGAAGAAACATTTTTCGACTTAGTAGGTTCCTGTGCTGAAACTGTTAAACTACACAGCAGGATTGCCAGTAAAATAAAGGGATGCTTCATAATTGGCTTTTATTTTAACATTTAGTGCGGTAATTTAGAGTAAAAATAGCAATAAGATGAGTACGTACGAAGAAAAACTAAGCTTGCTGTCTGAAATGATATCGTTTGCGAAAATCGACGGGCAAATACACGAGCGGGAGTACCAGTTTTTATCGATTGTTGCTTCACAGCTCAGGATTGAAAAAGATGCCTTTCAAAGCCTGTTTGAGCATGAGGCCGAAAAAGTTGTTATAAAATCTGAACACCAGCGGATACTGCAGTTTTACAGGCTGGCACTGCTTATGCATGCCGATGGTGTGCTGCATGATAACGAGCAGGTGGCAATAAGGGAGATGGGCCTGAACATGGGCCTGAGCCCTTTTGCAATGAAAAGCGTGCTATTGGAAATGCGAAAATCACCAACAGGATTGATAGACCCGGACATCCTTCTGGCGCTGTTCAGGGCGCAACACAACTAGCCCACCAGCCATTGGTAGGATTCTTTAAACTCTTTTCGCCACAGCTTCTCGTTGTGGTGCCCACCCTGTACTATTTTTTTGTAAACCTGGTTTTTGTCCTTCACGCGTTCAAACACTAATTGCTCCATATGTTCAAGGTCGGGAACCATGGCCTGGCTTTCATGGTCGCCGGCCATAAAGTAGAACCGGCCTTCAATTACCTCTATTTCTTCAATTAATTTAAAGATCTCGTCGCTGAACCAGAACGACGGCGAGAACACCCCCGCATTACCAAAAACCTCCGGAAATTTCAGCAAAGCATAAAATGAAATTAATCCTCCTACTGATGCTCCGAATATTGTAGTGTGTTCTTTATCAGTTAGTGTACGATAATTGTTATCAACATAAGGTTTAAGTGTATTGATGATAAAGTCAAGATAATCATCGGCGTGACCGCCGCCGTATTTTTCGTTGGGGAAGGGCGTCATCTCGTCAATGCGGTGCGTGCTGCCGCCGTGCTCAATGCCAATTATAATAGTTTCAGAATGCAGGTCATTCAGTTTTTCTTCCACATGCCAGTCCCGCTTTGGCGACTCCGCATGGTCAAAAACACGCTGCCCGTCGTGCATGTAAATTACCGGGTATGATTTATTTGAGCTGCTGTAGTTATAGGGAAGGTACACCCAAATATGTTTTTCCCGACCAAGCTGTGGGGCTTCGATTGTAAATTCTTCTACCGTTCCTAATTCGTTTTTCTGAAGTTTTATTTTCATATAATCAAGATAAGAACAGCCTTGGGAATACACTATGGACTTAACAATATTTTAAAGTTATGTACGGTTAGCATGACCAATTTTTGGATACCGGGATGAGAAAAAGCGTATTTTAATTATATTTGATTAACAAATAAATATTACTACATGAAAAATTTCTGCCTTCTGCTTATCTTTTTATCTTCTATAACCTTTGCACAGACTAACTGTTCCACAAAAACTTCATCTACAAAGGGTGCAATAGCAATTGATGCTGCCGACTTAAGGTGTATTGCTAAAAATTCTGGAAAGAAAAATACCTTGTTTTACACCTTTGGTATCTGGTGTGAACCCTGCAGGCTTCATTTGCCTAATGCCATTAAAATTGCAAGACAGTTTAATATTGACTTATATGTAATAATTGTTGATGCTGAAGGCAGTAAAAAAGCATCTGACGCCGTAAACTATCTACAAAAACTGGACAAAGATATTAAAATAGCTATTTATAAAAATTCTGTTTATGGAGAGAAAACAGGCAAGCGTAATAGAAAATTTGTAAAAGAAATCACTCCTGCCAAATTTGAAATGATTGATGACTACTCAAAGTACATTTTACTTGACAATAAAGGTGAAGTACTTATGGTAACTACATGGAAAGATAACAAAGGCAACGATTGGAGGGATGACTCAAAGATGACCGATAAAAAAATTGTGCCACTACTCAAATAACTATTTGCACAGCACATTTACAAAATCTTTAGAGGTTTCGGCAGCTAAGGCCTTATAGGGTACAGAATTTTTCTTGTACTCGCAATACTCGCAAGGTTTCTCCTGCTGATCTTCCATATATTTTACCACCTTATCGTTTATTACATAATGTCTGCGCTCGAGTTTTTTATCGCCGCCCTCATAAGCGCCGGCGCCTTCAAGCAGGTCATAGTCGAAGATAAGCCTACCGTTGCGGTAATAGAACTCTTCCCTGTGATAAGCATCGCCAACAGTTCCCCAGTCGATTGTTGCCTTAACTATAGCGCCACCATCGTAGTGATATACCACATAAGCTTTTTCGTCACACACAAAGTCGTGGCGTTTGCTTGGTAGGTTGGCTGTATTAATACGGGCAACTTCCTGTTTAATGGAGTCAACAGGCGTAAGCGGGGCAGCGTGTGCCTCCTCAGTTTTAGAAGCATCAGGCGCAGTAACCGCAACACAGTCTATAGTAGTGGTAGCTTCTTTAGTAGATGTTTTATCATTGCAGGAAATAAGCGCAACTAAGGCAAAAGCTGGAAATACATTCTTCATGGTAAATTTTTACTGAAGGTAAAGTATTACAGAAATGTAAGGAAGTTGTTTGGGGAAAGTTTAACGAGGATTTGAATCCATCAAAACTGTATTAAACTTTTAATTATGAGAAAGAAGGAGGCAGATTAATAATCCCATTTATGTTTCAGTTCATGCCATTCATTCCAAAACAGTTCAAACATTTCCCTGTCATAATCATCATCTATAACTTTGTTCTCAGGGTTACCATAAAAGGCTTCAACTTCTTTCACAAACGCTACAATAGCCTTTCTGTAATCATCAAAAGGGGTAATGGTTTCGTTGCCAGCTTCAGTGGTTAAGAGCACAGTTGTTCCGTCATGATTAACACCCCAGTCCACGCCACTTACACATCATGGAATTTCAACATTCTTACCATCTTCATTAAAAACCATGAAATGTCCGCAACAGGGGAGAAGGAAGTTCTCAAGTTCCCCTGACGTACAGTCGATGGTCAGCGTACGCATCATAAATAATCCGGCCGCTGTTAATGTCCATGAGCCGCTATTTTTATCCGACAGTACTTCATCACCAATTCTTAAATACACCTGCCCATGAGAGCATAAATCGGTTGAGTCATTTAACCCGTCATCTTTTATCCAGTGTTGACGCAAAATTTTTAATTCGAACACACCTGTCTTTTTTGCTGTTAAGATTATTTTGATAAAGATTCTTATTTTTCCTGCAACAACTAATCTGTTTCTGTTTTTGCAGTTTTATTTCATTTAAGAATACCCTCATGCCAGCATATCCAGGCAAGATAATCCATTAAGCTCCTGAAAGCTTCAGCATCAATCCATGCAAACCGTACCTCGCAGTAAGCTTTCGTAATTGCCTCAAGTTCTGCGCCGGTAAGTTGTATATTTTCTTTTTCAGTATAATCATCTATATAATTATACATTTCAGACTGTATGGCATCAAACTCTTCTTTAAAGATATTATAGTCATCAATACAATGTTCACGTGCAGCTTCTGCTAAGCCACTAACATTATTTCCAAAGTTGCGCGAGTATGCCGTAAGTAATTTATTCTTGATTTCAATATCTGTCATGACTAAACCCTCTCCTGTAGCACCTTAATCTCATCCCTAAGCTTCGCAGCCTGTAAAAAGTCGAGTTCCTTAGCGGCTTTCTCCATGGCTTTACGCTTCTCGCGAATAATCTTCTCAATATCCACTTTCGCCATGTAAGTAGTATCAGGCTCCGCGGCAATCTTAGGTGCATGCTCCAGTTTGTACGCTTCGCTGCGTCCGAGTACGTTTTTTTCTATTTTTTTGTTCAGGGCTTTAGGCTGAATACCATTGGCCTGGTTAAAGTTATGCTGCTTTTCGCGACGATAATTGGTCTCATCAATAGTGCGCTGCATGCTGTCGGTAATCTTGTCGGCATACATTATGGCCTTACCGTTTACGTTACGTGCGGCGCGGCCTACGGTTTGTATCAGCGAGCGGTTACTTCGCAAAAAGCCTTCCTTATCGGCATCCAGTATCGCTACAAGCGATACTTCAGGTAAATCTAGTCCCTCACGCAGCAGGTTTACCCCAATAAGAACATCAAACAAGCCACGGCGCAGGTCCTGCATTATTTCTACACGCTCCAGCGTATCTACCTCACTGTGTATGTAACGGCAGCGTATGGAAACTTTGGTAAGGTACTTAGCCAGTTCCTCGGCCATGCGCTTGGTAAGGGTAGTAACCAGCACACGCTCATCAAGCTCCACGCGCTGCTGTATTTCCTCTATAAGGTCATCTATCTGGTTCAGGCTTGGGCGCACTTCAATAATGGGGTCAAGCAGCCCTGTCGGGCGAATAACCTGCTCCACATATATCCCCTGAGACTTCTCCATTTCATAATCGGCCGGTGTGGCGCTTACATACACCACCTGGTTTTGCAATGCCTCAAACTCTTCAAACTTAAGCGGACGGTTATCCATAGCCGCAGGCAGGCGGAAGCCATATTCTACAAGGTTTTCCTTACGCGAGCGGTCGCCGCCATACATGGCATGCACCTGGCTTACGGTAACGTGGCTCTCATCTATTACCATCAGGTAGTCTTTAGGGAAGTAGTCCAGCAAACAGAACGGACGCGTACCCGGCAGCCTTCGGTCCAGATAGCGGGAGTAGTTCTCGATACCACTGCAATAGCCTAGCTCACGAATCATCTCCAGGTCGAAGTTGGTGCGTTCCTCAAGGCGCTTGGCCTCCAGATGTTTGCCTATTTCCTTAAAATAATCTACCTGCTTTACAAGGTCTTGCTGTATCTCCCAAATGGCGCCATGCAGCACATCCGGACTGGTTACAAACATATTGGCAGGGTAAATGTTTAGCCTGTCGTATTTTTCTATCACTTTAGATGAAGCTTTGTCAAAAGCCTCAATTTCTTCTATCTCATCTCCAAAGAAGTGGATACGGAAAGGATCATCTCCATAGCTTGGAAAAACCTCTACTGTGTCGCCTTTAATACGGAAAGTGCCGGGCGTAAAGTCGCCTTCGGTACGGGCATAAAGACTCTGTACAAGGCGGTGAAGCAGCTTTGTACGGCTGATAGCCTGGTCCTTGTGCAGCGATACCACATTCTTTTGGAACTCCACCGGGTTACCGATACCATACAGGCACGAAACCGATGCCACCACAAGCACATCCCGACGCCCCGAAAGCAGGGCAGAGGTGGTGCTGAGGCGCATTTTTTCAAGCTCTTCGTTTATGGAAAGGTCTTTCTCTATGTAGGTGCCCGAAACAGGTATGTAGGCTTCGGGCTGGTAATAGTCGTAGTACGATACAAAGTACTGTACCGCGTTGTTTGGGAAAAACTGCTTGAACTCGCTATACAACTGCGCCGCCAGCGTTTTGTTGTGGGCCAGTACCAGGGTAGGCTTTTGCACCTCTTCAATCACATTAGCCATGGTAAAGGTTTTACCCGATCCCGTAACACCCAGCAGCGTCTGGTATTTATCTCCTGCCTTAATTCCCTCAGCCAGTTGCTTTATCGCCTGGGGCTGGTCGCCCATGGGTTTATAATCCGATACAACCTTAAATTTCATTCTCTTAGCTTTTTTACAAAGATACTAAATAGTAAGCAGTTTAGCTATCAGCGCTTAGCTGTCGGCGCTATCATTGTAAGATTAAATTTGTTTAAACGAAAGCGAATCACCCGGGCTTTACCTGTCGCCGCATTTCCTGCTTTCGCCTTTATCTGCCTCGTGCCTCGGCAGGATACCGGCTCTATCAGGGCTATAGGGCAAGTTTGCCGCACTTTAGCCGCCCTTGCAGGTATAACGTAGAAATCAAGGAAAGGATTGCGCGCAGGAAGAAGGAGAGCAATCCGCGAGTGAGCGTTGCATAGCAGCGAAAGGCTCGGGTCGTGATGAAGAATACTGACGTAGATTTCAAGTTATACCTTGTGCAGGATTGAATTTTTGTTTCTTTTGTTTCAAGGCAAAAGAAAAAAGATCAGTCAAAACACTCCATCATCAGTAAATCTCCTTCGTGATGCTCAATAACAACTATTCCGTCGTTAAGTACCTCGTTACTGCTGCCTGTACGATAGCCTATGGTAAGCTCGTCATTATCCAACTGATACTTCAGGTTTTTGGAGTGAATGCCCGAAACTTTACCGATCGGAATAAGTGATATAGGCGTACCGGCAGGATACCATTTTTCAAACTTCTGCGGCAACAGGAAAATTTTTGAGTGGTCATCCAGCACCACAATCTTCAGCTTATCGCGGTAGCGCACAATATTGGTAACATTGGTTATGGTATGGTCGGCGCGGCGTCCCGTTGCCCAAATCACATTTACGGCAGGTATGCCACGGTCAATTAGAAAATCAAAAGCTTTTTCAAGGTCGGTCTTGTCCTGATCGGGTGTGTACACAATTTCTAATGGGTACTGCACATTGCGGTACTGCTCCGGGTCCAGCCCACGGTCAAAATCACCCAGTAATACATCCACTTTAATGCCCAGTTCCAGTACACGTTCAATAGCACTGTCCAACACAATAACCAGCGGCGACCATTCCAGCAGCTGGCCCATAAGCTCCTTGCTACAGGCAGCGCCATTGGCTATTATTAATGCAGGTTCCTGGTCTTCGCGGACAATGTGGTGTGAGGACATGAACTTAGTTTAAGGTTTAAAGTTGCTGAACCAAAGTTACTGTTTTTGTAACTGTGCCCAACGTTGAACTTTAAACCTTAAACTAAATTTATTCAATTGTATACTCAACCGTGTCGACTTCACTTAGCCTGAAGTATCCCAATGCATAGTTGGCTTCATTTGTCTGATTGACGATGTTGCCGCGCACTGTGGCCGGCGGGGTAGAGAATGGCCCTCCGCCTGCGCCGCCCTCGGCAAGATTTATAAGGATACGCATGTAGTTATAAAATCTTTCAGATGTACCATACAGCTTCATGCGCACTACATCGCCGGGTACAAGGTCTTCATGACTGAAGATTCCAAACATCTCGTTATTGGCGTTAAACCTGTCGTCAAACACATCATAGTCAGGATAAGGCAATACAGCCGAATCAAATCGGACCATATAGAAGTTATCTATATTAAGCTCATCCTGAAAAAAGAAACGTACTTCCACATCTTCATTAAGGAATCCTCCTTCATCGTCCTGTACAATATTTCCAATTTCAGGGGCTGAATATAAAGTTTCTGATGCTGTGTACGTTTGCCCACCGCTTATTATTGTAAGGGTGTAAGTTTCACCTACTACCGGTACAAAGTTCGTGCACACATAGTTGCCTGTACCCGGATTTTCTATAAAATTAAATTGCGTACCTGTACTGTTGGTAACAAAAACTGTAGCACCCGAAACTACGGGAACAGTAGGGCTATAGTATCCTGCAGTTGTAGTAAGCTTTATGGTTTGCTGGCTGCCGTCAGTCCCGTTTTCCCAGTTTATGGAAGCATCAACAACAAGGCGCGGCGCGGCAGTATCAAGGTCAACTTCAACCACTTCCTCACACGAGGCAAGAATCAGTGAAGCTATAATTGCTATATAAAATATATTTTTCATTGTTTTATGTTTTGAGGCAGTCACATTGAGCCTGTCGAAATGCGACTGCTTATAATGTTTAGAATCTAAAATTATATGTTACACTTGGGATGATGCCAAATATTGAAAGCCTTACTGCCTCGTTGGCGCCCGTATCTTCGTTTGGCCTGAAGGTAACTGCGGCGCTGTTCATCCTGTTGTACAGGTTATAGATGCTGAATACCCATTCACCCTGCCATCCCTTTTTCTTATCCGGTTTTGGCGTGTAGGTAGCCGATACGTCAAGGTGATGGTATGCCGGCAGGCGGTCGGCATTGCGCTGCCCGAAGCTTGGCACATTAAGATCTCCGTACTGGTAATAACCGTTAGGGTATGTTACCGGCTGGCCCGATTGCAGTACGAATATACCGCCAAACGACCATTTTTTACTAAACTGGTAATTAGCAGTAACCGATAAGTTATGTGTCTTATCATAGCCTGAACTGTACCACTCGCCCTTATTTATACCTGTTTCACCAGGTGCCCTTCCCGGGGTTTGCTGCTCAGTGCGTGATAGCGTGTACGATATCCAGCCTGTAAGGTCGCCATTGTTTTTGCGAAGTAAAAGTTCTGCACCGTAAGCCCTTGACTTTCCGTTCAATACTACCTGCTCAATAGCTTTGTTAGCAATCAGGTCGGCACCGTCAATATAATCCAGCCTGTTCTTTACTTTTTTGTAGTAGGCTTCCACTTCAAGCGTATACGCGTCATCTTTAAAGTTCCTGAAATAACCCAGTGCATACTGATCCAGCGTTTGCGGCTTCAGGTAATTATCACTCGGCGCCCAAACATCAAGCGGGGTAGGCGATGATGTATTCGATATAAGGTGCAGGTACTGCGCCATGCGGTTGTAACTGGCTTTTACTGAACTTTCTTCATTAAGCTGGTATGCCACTGCCGCCCGTGGCTCCAGGTTATTGAAATCAGCTATAACCTCATTACCCTCATAATGCCTTGTGCCTGTAGGTGCTGCTTTTTCATATATTTTAAGTTCGTGGTTATATACCACTGGCTGGTCATTGGCATAAGTGTTCAGGTTTTGCGACCCCAGCCTGTAGAACAAGCTATAGCGTAAACCATAGCTTACCGTCAGCTTATCTGTCAGTGTATGCTCAGCATCAATGTATAGCGCAGGTTCTACAGCATACTTTTTCTCCAGTTGGTCAGGGTTTATAGTAGAATCCTCGCCGCTTGGCTTTATAGTACCCGGATTAAATTCATAGTAAATAGAGTTAACCCCGTAATTTACCCTGAAGTTGTTGGACAAATAATGCTTCAGGTCGTATTTAAAATTATAGTTCCTAATACCCGACTCCCAGTTGAGTCCTATAAAATCTAAGTCAAGGCCATAGTAATAATCACTGTAGATAAGGCTCATGTTTGAGAACAGCTTGTCGTTAAAGATATGATTCCAGCGCAGGTTAAGCACTGCGTTGCCATACACGTTGTTAAAGCTCTCGTTGATATTGAACACATCGCGCCCAAAGTAACCCGACAGGTACAGGTTGTTGTTCTCGCTTAACTTATAGCTTAGTTTTGTGTTGAGGTCATAAAAGTAGGCGGAGTTTTCATTATCCGTCAGTTTCAGGAACAGGTGTGCATATGATGCGCGGCCACCTATCAGGAAAGATCCTCTTTCCTTAACAATAGGGCCTTCTGCCAACAGGCGGCTTGATATTAAACCTATACCACCCGTAGCATGAAATTCTTTGCTGTTACCTTCTTTCTGGTAAATATCGAGTACTGATGACAGCCTTCCGCCGTAACGTGCCGGAATACCGCCTTTGTACAGCTTAAGGTCTTTAATGGCATCTGAATTGAATACCGAAAAGAAGCCGAAAAGGTGCGAAGAGTTAAAAATTGTAGCCTCATCCAGCAATATAAGGTTCTGGTCGGCAGCACCGCCACGCACATTAAAGCCTGAAGCTCCTTCACCTGCATTGGTTACACCAGGCAGTGTAAGAATGCTTTTAAGCACGTCAACCTCTCCCAGTACAACAGGCATCTTCTTTATTTCCTGCACGGTGAGCTTGTTCACGCTCATCTCCGGTTTACGGATGTTAGCCTTCGGGTTGTCAGATGTAACCACAACTTCTTCAAGTTCCTGTACGCCCGGCTCCAGTTTATAGTTTTTCCGGATGTTGCGGTCCAGCACAACAGTTTCTTCAATACTGCCGAAACCAATACTGCTTATCTGCACTGTGTAAGTGCCCGCAGGCAGAGAGATAGAGTAGAAGCCGTACTCGTTGGTTGAGACTCCGGTTTGCAGTTCCTTAATGTAAATTGTGGAACCGATAATCGTTTCGTTGCTGCCGCTGTCGGTCAGCGTACCGCTAAGGGTAAATTTCTCCTGTGCAAAGGCTGTTGCAAACAGGAATAGAAAGAATGCCGTAAGGCACCCTTTGATGGGTAATGTCATGATTTGGTCTGTTTTGTTTGATTGATGGCCGCAAAGGTAGCTATTCCATTGCCGAATTTGCATTAAATTTTTATAGTTTTTTCTTACAAATTTTACAGTTTGTTTTCTTTTTCATAGTTGGTAACGTACTGCATTGCATTAAATTGCCTTGCAAAGATTATTTAACACATAAAGTAGTACGTAAATATTTTACGCCGCCACGTTAGTAACCCATTTTGACTAACGCAGACTGGTTATTGCCCATCTATTATTATTGCGGAAAGTTTTTTAAGCAGCAGTGCAAATTTTTCCTCTTTTTCGCTGTCCAGCAAGGTGCCAACATTGGTAGCCAGTACTATAGTTATATTTTTAGAAGGGAAATAATAGGTTTCTGAGGCTGCGCCAACTCCTGCGCCGGGATGGCCAATGCCTGCAACACCGCCCTGTGTTTTGTAATACGTAAGCCCCATGCCGTAAAACGGCTCGCCATCGCTTAGTATTGGAGTTGTCATTTCGTTTAGCGTAGCTTGTGTTAATATGGTTTTATCCTGGAGCAGTTTTTTGTAAAAGGTGGCAATATCCTGTGTTGATGCCACAATGCCATCATCACCTATAAGGGATTTCACTACACCGAACTGGAAAACAGTAAGGTCTTCAAATCCGGTTCCGCCGGTAATGTAGCTGGCTGTAGTGCCGGCGGGGGCAGCATTAAGCGCCGAACCGGGAAGGTAATAGGTATTGGCCAGACGATTTGCAATAATAATGTTGTTTTTAATATAGGTACTATGCGGTGCGCCGGTAACATTATCAATGATGAGGGCAAGCAGGTGATAATTGATGTTGCTATACTCTGCTGATGTGCCGGGTGCAAAATGTGCCGGCCTGTTGTAAACATAACTCAGTAGCTGGTTGCTGGGCATAGGCAGCGGAGAGGTTTGTATATCGGCCAGAAATTCAGGATTTTCTAAATAATCCGGCAGGCCCGATGTCATGTTAAGCAGGTGTCTTACCTTAATGCTGCTGCCATTGGCCAGCTGGGATGTGATGGAGCTGGGCAGGTAGGTGCCGATGTTGGCGTCAAGGTTTATATGTCCCTGTTCTTTCAATTTAAGTATTGCTACAGCCGTAAAGGTTTTGGCAATACTTTGCATGTAGTGGAGTGATGTGGCTGCCATGGCAGTACCCGGTAGTTTTGCCTTGCCTGATACCAGTGTAAAATTCTCTTGTGGCGTGTAAACCGTAAGGCTCAGCCCGGGGAAATCAGCTGCTGTGGCTGCATTTAGCGCATCTAATGCTTTTTGTTGGTTTTGCGTGGTTTGCGTGGTTGCATTATCCTCGTTATTGCACGCAAAAAGTAAGGCGGCTAATGCCACTGAAAAATACTTTAACCTGTTCATTCTGATTAATTTTGATTGATGTGCGCAAAAGTATTTCGTTTACTATTTTTAACAATTGACCTAAGTCAATTGCAGGCTTTTATTTCGTATGCGGCTAAGGCGCTCCTGCGAAATACCCAGGTATGATGCTATAAATTTTAAGGGAATGTTCCTGATTTGTTCCGGCTGGCGTAACTGTAACTTATGGTAAGCTTCCTCAGCGGTATAGGCTTTAAACTCTATATAGCGCTTCACCAGCACTTCAATATAGCTGACCAGCAATATTTCAATAAAGCTTTTCAGTTCAGGGTATTTCAGCGTTAAATTTTGAAGTATGCTGCGGTGTATCTTTACTATTTTACTGTGTGTTACCGCTTCAATCACCTCGGTACTGTGCGATTGGGTGATAAAGGCATACGGAGCGGTATCAATAT
>JAEWKB010000318.1 GCA_023386255.1 Bacteroidota bacterium | reverse complement strand
GGTATAGGCTATACATTCCCTATGGGACTTACTGTGGAGGCACGCTATAAACTTGGGCTTCTGGATATCTTCGGCAATTATGAAGACGATGATTACTATGATGATGATGACAACGGTAATTATGACGATGTTATCCTGAACTCAGTACTCCAGCTTGGTGTTTCTTATTCATTTTAATTTTAGTACATGCTTTTAACAGATTTTTACAAAGTGCAGTCGCTTAACCAGACAGACGCACAAAAATATTTGGCACATATAACTCTTAATCCTGCCCATGATGTTTTTAAAGGACATTTTCCGGGCAACCCGGTTACGCCGGGTGTGTGCATGATGCAGATAATAAAGGAGCTAACACAGCAAATAACAGGTTCGAAACTGGTTATGAAAACAGCAAGTAATGTTAAGTTTATGGCCCTTATCAATCCTGAAGCCACACCTGAGCTAAAGGTTGAGCTTGATATTACAGAAACTGAAGACGGAACCGTGAAGGTGAAGAATACCACTTGTTTTGAAGACACGGTTGCGTTAAAATTAAGTTGTAATTACCGTCGTAATTAGGTTTTTAGCACAGTATTTGCCAAATTCATACTACAAAAGATAAGCCATGAAGCTAATTAGTTTATTCCTATCCATTTTATTTGTAGCGGCTTTGCCGGATTTGGCAAGTATAAGGCAAAAGTATATAAGCGCATCTACATCAGAACAGGCCGCCGAGCAGCTGCACACCATGCTGGAAAAGGTTGATGACAATAGCAAGGATTTTACTATGGTGGCGTATAAGGCCGCGGCCATAACCTTAAAGGCTAAGTACGCAAGCGGGCTGCTTACCAAAAAGAACCTTTTTACCAAAGGCGCTACACTGCTTGAAAATACAGTGGCTAAAGATGCTGATAATTATGAGGTGCGCCTTATAAGGCTTAACATACAGGAAAATGCCCCGCGCATTACCGGCTACAATAAAAAGATTGGAGAGGATAAAGCTTTTCTTATCAAGCATTACAACAAACAGCAGGCCGACCTCAAGGAATTTACCCGCAATTTTGTTAAGATGTCTTCTTCTTTTACCAAAGAAGAGAAGGCAGCTTTTAAATAATGGCGGTGCAGGTAAAGAAGTTTGCCTGAGTAAAATTAAAAAGTATCTTTGCAGACCCATCTTTAAAGAGCTATCACTGTAATGGACACTGCGCCACATTATTATAATAAATTTAGCCTTTTTAAAGTATGTGTTATTATACCAACGTATAATAATCATAAGACTTTAAAAAGAGTAATTGATGGTGTGCTGCAATATACAGGCAATATTATTATTGTTAATGATGGCTCTACCGATTCCACACCACAAATACTTCAGCACTATCCACAAATTATGCAGGTACACCAGCCTGTTAATAAGGGTAAGGGTATAGCTTTGCAAACAGGCTTTACTGTGGCAAGAGATGTCGGATATGAGTATGCGATTACCATAGATTCTGACGGCCAGCATTTCCCGGATGACCTGCCTGCTTTTATAGATGTGCTGGAAGCTGAAGGAGAGGCACTGCTTATAGGCAGCCGTAATATGGAGCAGGAAGGCGTTCCTAAAAAAAGCAGCTTCGGGAACAAATTTTCTAACTTTTGGTTCTGGTTTGAAACAGGAATTAAGTTACAGGATACACAGTCCGGCTACCGTCTCTACCCGTTGAACAAAATTCCTCTAAAATCCTACACTAATAAATTTGAGTACGAAATTGAAGTAATTGTACGCACAGCATGGAAGGGCGTGCCCGTAAAGAACATACCGGTAAAGGTGCTGTATGATATGAGCGAAAGGGTGTCGCATTTCAGGCCTTTTAAAGATTTCACGCGCATAAGTATCCTTAATACCGTGTTGGTTATCATCAGCCTGCTGTACATAAAGCCCCGAAACTTTATATTGAGCTTTAAAAAAAAAGGCTTTAAACGATTTTTTATAGAAAATGTAATGGAGCATGAAGACAGCAGCTCTAAAAAAGCCATGTCTATAGCCCTGGGTGTGTTTATAGGTATAGCTCCGGCATGGGGTTTCCAGACAGCGCTGGTACTGTTTCTGGCCTATGTGTTCCGCCTCAATAAGCTTATAGCATTTACATTCTCCAATATCAGCATTCCGCCGATGATTCCCGTTATAATATACTTATCCCTCAAAACAGGTTCTTTAATAACAGGCAGTGGCGAAGTGCATGAGCATGAATCAGGCGTTGATGCCATAAAGCACAACATTGTGCAGTACCTTACCGGCAGTATCATACTTGCATTGGTGGCTGCAGTATTATTTGGTGTTGGGGGTTATTTCGTGTTAACCGCCTTCCACCGCAAAAAAATCCATGGCAATGCATAGGTTGTTTATTGCCATACATTTATTTGTAGGCAGGAACAGGCTGCTTTCTGTAGGTATTGCATTAGCATTCCTGGCTATTTTTGGCTTCTTTGCCTCACGCATACAATTTGAAGAAGACATCACGCGGCTGATACCAAAGAGTGACCGTACCGATGAAACGGCCAAAGTACTGAAGCAGCTTAATTTTGCCGATAAAATAACCGTTATCATTAACGCCAAAAAAGGCGCTACTCCCGAAGAGTTAACTGAAACTGCTACAGCGTTTTTGGACAGCCTGCAACCGCTCAACGAATATATTATTGGGGTTCAGGGAAAGGTAGATGAGGAAAACCAGCTTGAGGTGTATGACTTTGTGTACAATAACCTCCCGCTGTTTCTTGATGAAAAAGATTATGAAGCGATAACGCAAAAGCTGCAACGCGATAGTATGGCTGCGACTGTGCAGGGCAATTATAGGTCTATCATATCACCCCAGGGGCTGGTAACAAAGGATTTTATACTGAAGGATCCGTTTGGAATGTCTTTTATGGCCTTAAAAAAGCTGCAACAGTTGGGGATGGGCGATGATTTCAACCTACAGGATGGCTTTGTAATAACAAAAGATAAGCAGAAACTACTGCTGTTCATCAACCCAAAGCTGCCGGGCAATGAAACGGAGAAGAACACCCTGTTTGTAGATAAGCTAAATTCGATTAAAGATAGTTTGAACACTAAGTTCAGGCAGACATCATACATAGAATATTTCGGCTCTATACCTATTGCGGTAGCCAATGCCAAGCAGATAAAAAGCGACGTTAAGATTACTACCATGGTAGCCTTAACGCTGCTGATGCTGATTTTCATTATTTACTACAGGAAATTTTACATACCGCTTATTATACTTGTACCAACCTTATTCGGGGCGGCATTTGCGGTGGCGCTGCTGTATTTTTTGCGTGGTACCATATCAGCCATATCATTGAGTATCGGTTCAATATTATTGGGTGTAACTATTGATTATGCCCTGCACATCCTTACGCACTACAAGCACAACAGCGACATAAAAGTGCTTTACAAAGACATTACCAAGCCGCTCATTATGAGCAGTACCACTACAGCAGTAGCATTCCTGTGCCTGCTCTTTGTAAAATCGGAAGCGCTGAAAGATCTGGGCATATTTGCGGCAGTAAGCGTGGTGGTTACAGCTATATTTTCCCTGCTCATCATCCCGCATCTGTACAAGCCTAAGAACGTAGCGGAAACGGAACATCATACCGTACTGGATAATGTGGCAGGTTTTTCGTTCCACAAGAACAGGCCGCTAATTATTTTAAGCATAGGCATCATTATTGCCAGCTTCTTCTATTTTAATAATGTTGTTTTCAATAATGACCTCTCTCAGCTGAACTTTGTTCCGTCTGATATTAAAAAAGCGGAGAAGAACCTGGAGAGCAGTACAAACCTTACTTCCAAATCATTGTATGTGGCTGCTTACGGCACATCTGCCGATGAGGTGCTGGAAAATAACAGCCGACTGGAGCAGCAACTGGCGCAGGATGAGGCCGGCGATAAGTTATTGAGCTATAGCTCTGTTGGCGGAATAGTGCTCTCGACGAAGCAGCAGCAGGCAAAGATAGACCGCTGGAACAGCTTTTGGGCTGCGCATGATAAGGCTGCCGTAAAAGCGGCACTAATTGCCGAGGGGCAAAAACTGGGCTTTAAAGAAGGTGCCTACGCGCCGTTTTATGAGCTGCTCGATAAGCAATTTAAGACCCTGACACTGCAGAATTACCTAAATGTAAAAACATTGTACCTGCAGGAGTTTATTACGCAAAAAGACGGTTTTTATACGGTATCATCTGTCGTTAAAGTTTCTAAAGCGCAGCGCGATGAAGCGGTGAAGGAACTGTCGGCTAAGCCAAAGCTGATGGTGATTGACCGCCAGCAGATGAACGAAACGTTTTTAGGAGGCCTGAGGGATGATTTTAATGCGCTGGTAAATTATTCTTTCGTGGCACTGCTGCTCATCCTGTATATGTTCTTCAGGAGGATAGAGCTGGTTATTATAAGCAGTATCCCCATAATTATAACCGGTATTGTAACGGCAGGAATAATGGGCATGTTCGATATCCAGCTGAATATATTCAGTACCATAGTATGCACGCTGGTATTTGGGCACGGGGTAGATTTCAGTATCTTCATGACCAGTGCGCTACAAAAAGAATATACCACGGGTAAAAACGAGATGGCTACGTACCGCACATCAATACTGCTTGCGGTGCTTACTACGGTTTTAGGTATAGGGGCTTTGGTTTTTGCGGGGCACCCTGCGCTTAAATCGATATCTTCTGTATCGCTCATAGGGGTTTTTGCCGCGCTTGTAATTACTTTTATATTTTACCCTATATTGTTCCGTTTCTTCCTGTCGCACAGGGTTAAGAAGGGCAAGGCGCCGTTCGAGTTCAGGACATTGGTGCATTCTACGCTATCGTTTATTTATTATGGTCTTGGCGGATTTTTGCTTTCAATCTTTAGCCTGTTGTTCCTTAACATCATCCCGGCTAAAAAGAAATGGAAGATGAAGGCTTTCCGCTACGCCATGTCTAAGTTCATGAAGTCGGTGCTTTACACTAATCCGTGGATAAAGAAAAGGGTTGTAAATCCGCACAATGAAACTTTTGATAAGCCTGCTGTCATCATAGCCAACCATACCTCATTTCTGGATATTCTTGCTGTTGGGATGCTTAGCCCTAAAATTATTTACCTGGTGAGCGACTGGGTATATAACTCGCCGGTATTCGGCATTGGAGTTAAACTGGCAGGTTTCTACCCGGTATCAAAAGGGCTTGAGGGCGGGGTAGAGCACCTTCGCAAGAAAGTGAAGCAGGGCTACTCGCTTATGATCTTCCCGGAAGGCACACGTTCTGAAGACAACCACATACACCGTTTTCACAAAGGAGCGTTTTACCTGGCTGAAGAGTTTAATCTTGATATCGTCCCCGTCATAATACATGGGAATTCGGAAGTGCTGCCAAAGGGTGATTTCATCATCAATGACGGAAGCATAACCGTGAATATCCTGCCGCGCATAACGCCTGATGATGCCGCTTACGGAACAGGCTATAGTGAGCGGACCCGCAAAATGAGCCGTTATTTTAAAGATGAGTTCTGGAAGATACGTGAAAAGATTGAAGGGCCTGATTATTTTAAAGGGATGATCATCCGGAGCTTTGCATATAAGGAGATTGAAGTAGTACGGGCTGTGAGGCAGGAACTCCCGGCAAAGCTGGAGATGTTTTACAGGATAAACAAATATATTGGTACTAAAGCCACAGTACTACACGTTGGTAATGACTATGGTGAAACAGATGTACTGCTGGCTTTGCAGGAGCCACAGCGAAAAGTGTATGGCTACATAAAGGATGAGGAGAAGAGGGACATTGCCGGAACCAACTACATAAAGAGAAAAAGGAACATTCACTATCCGGATGCATTAGCTGAAGTTTCCGGTAAGGCATTTGACGTAATTATTGTTACCCATGCTGATGCTATTTTAGGTAATGAAGTATTAAGTACAGTAAATAGTTTAATTTTGGCAGGAATTCCTGAGGCATCTTATTCAGGATTTGAAACAGGGCATAAAGAAGAAGGATTTGTGATATTAAGGAGAAAGAGCAGTGAAGAAAAAGTATGATGTTGTAATAATAGGTAGCGGCCTGGGAGGGCTGGTTTCATCTGTTATTCTTGCCAAAGAAGGTTATAAAGTCTGCGTGCTGGAAAAGAACAATCAGTTTGGGGGTAACCTGCAGACATTTGTGCGCGATAAAACTATTTTTGATACAGGCATACACTATATTGGCGGACTGGCAGAAGGGCAGAATCTTTATAATTACTTCAAGTATATAGGAATTATGGATGAGTTGAGGCTCAGGAAGATGGATGAGGATGCCTATGACATTATTTCCTTTGATGATGATCCGATAGAATATCCTCACGCACAGGGTTATGAAAATTTTGTAAAGCAGCTGTTGAAATATTTTCCTGAAGAGGAGGGAAGCTTAAGGGCATACTGCGACAAGCTTATTAAGACCTGCGAATCTTTTCCGCTTTATAACCTGGAAAAACCGATGGAAGGCTATGATACAGCTATACTTGCTGAAAATGCTAAAGAGTACATTGATAGCCTTACACAAAATGAAAAACTTCGCGCAGTGCTTGCGGGGTCTAACTTTTTGTATGCAGGTATTGAAGATAAATCACCGTTTTATGTACATGCGCTTTCGGTAAACTCATATATGCAAAGTTCGTGGCGTTGCGTTAACGGAGGCAGCCAGATAACAAAGCAGCTCATTAAGCAGCTGAAAGCCCACGGGGGTGAAACATACAAATATAAAGAAGTTACAGGCTTTGGCTTTGAAGATGATGCGCTTGTTTCAGCCAAAACAAAGGATGGTGACGAGTATTTTGCGGACATATTCATATCAAACATTGAATTGAAAACTACTCTTAAAATGATTGGCGAAGATAAGTTCCGCAAATCATTTTACAGCAGGATTCAGAATTTAGAGCCTGTAGGTTCTGCATTCAGCCTTTATCTTGTATTTAAGCCAAAGACTTTTAAGTACATGAACCATAATTACTATCATTTTAAAGATAGTAAAAGGGTATGGAAGACGATGGAATGTACCAAAGAGTCGTGGCCTGAAGGGTATATGGCATCAATGAACGTTTCGGCCAAGCAGGATGAATGGGCCGAAAGCATGACGCTTATAACTTTTATGGATTTTAAAGAGGTGGAGCAGTGGGCACACACTCATAATACTACTGCCGAGAAGGAAGACAGAGGCGAAGCTTATGAGCAGTTCAAAAAAGAAAAAACAGAGCAGTTCCTTAAAGAAGTGGAGAAGAAATTCCCTGGTATAAGGGACTGCATCAAATCTGTACATACCTCTACTCCGTTGTCATACCGTGATTACATTGGCGGGCATAACGGGAACCTTTACGGTTATGTAAAAGATTCCAACAACCCGATGAAGACCTTTATCTCGGCAAAGACCAAGTTAAAGAACTTGTATTTAACGGGGCAAAGCATTAATATGCATGGTGTTTTAGGTGTAACTATTGGCGCTGTGGTTACCTGTTCTGAAATACTGGGGAAAGAGTATCTTGTGAACAAGATAAATAGAGAACTCAATCTGTAGGTTTATGAATAAGAGGCTGTATGTACTGTTACTGCTCTGCACGGCGTTGCAGCTGTTATCGTGCGGTACGGCTAAATCTATACATCATAAACCTGTAATCGAAGGCTATAACAATACTCCGCCGGTAGTTATAAAGCATAATGATACTACTTATACAGCAGGCAATAACTTCTTCCTTAAAAATAAGCAGCAACTCTGGGAACTCTACATTGAAGGCGATGCCCTGCAGCTGGGCCTGCTTAACGGCGCCCTTACGCAGGAAATAAAGGAAAAGCAGGAAGATGCCTTTATGGGCAAGCTGAAGCAGATAGTACCATCAAAATTTAAGCAGAAACTTTTGCGCCAGTTTTTAAAATGGTATAACAGGAAGCTGTACCTCAATGTACCCGAGGAATACAAAACCGAAATATACGGCATTTCTCAATATTCTTCTGATGAATACAATTACGTAGCCCCTCCATACCTGCGTGCCCTTTACCTGCATGCCGCGCACGATATTGGCCACGCCCTGGCCGATCTTGCGCTTGTTGGGTGCACATCTTTTGCCGCATGGGGTGAAAAGACAGAAGACGGCTCATTATTAATAGCCCGTAACCTCGATTTTTATGCAGGCGATGATTTTGCCGAAGACAAAGTGGTAGCTTTTGTAAAACCTGAAACCGGATACCCGTACATGACCGTGTCATGGACCGGGATGATTGGCAACCTTTCGGGAATGAATGCAGAGGGGCTCACCGTAACTATAAATGCGGGAAAATCTGACGTGCCTCTGGTGGCCATAACACCCATTTCAATTTTGTCCAGAGAAATTCTTCAGTATGCCAAGAATATTGACGAGGCCATTGCCATAGCTAAAAAGCGACAGGTATTTGTCTCAGAGAGCATTATGATAGGCAGCGCGTATGATGGTAAAGCCATTCTTATTGAGGTATCACCCAATAAATTTGGTGTGTATGATGTTCCAAATACATCGCAGCTCATCTGCTCCAACCACTTCCAAAGCGATGCTTATAAGGATGACAAGAACAATAACGAAACCATACTGAACAGCCATTCAGCTTACCGTTATGAAAGAATGACGGAACTTCTTGCAGAGGCAGATAAGGTTAATCCTGTGAAAGCCGCTGCCATAATGCGCAACACAAAAGGCCTGAATGATGAAGCACTGGGCTATGGCAACGAAAAGGCTATAAACCAGCTGTTGGCACACCATTCTGTTATTTTTAAGCCGGAGCAACGGCTGGTTTGGGTGTCGGCCAATCCGTATGTGCTTGGCGAATATGTGGCTTACGACTTAAAGGAAATATTCAGCCAAAGCCATTCAAATAATAAAAAGTCTTTAGCAAAGGAAGGACTTAACATTCCCGAAGACCCATTTGTACACACGCAGGCCTTTAGAAATTATGAGGAGTTCCGCCGCCAGGACAGGGTGATTGACCATGCCATTGCAGAAAAAGAAGATTTACCACGGAACTTTATAAAAAATTATCAATCTTTAAACCCTGATTACTGGAAGGTGTACTATAGTGTTGGTAAGTACTACTACAACAAGGGCTATTATGCTGCTGCAAAGGCCGAGTTTGAAAAAGCGCTGCGTACTGAGATTGTAACGCTTTCGCTGAAGCAGAATACTGAAGGCTATATAAGGAAGATTAATAACAAACTGGATTAAAATGGAAATCCCTGCAATTGAAACGGCGTCTTTACAGGAAATTAAGCTATACCAGGAGAAAAGGCTTCAGGAAGCACTGCAATATGCGCAAAGCAACTCTCCTTTTTATAAAAGGCTTTTTAGCAGGGAAGGGATTAATGTGGAGGATATAAAAACAGTAGAAGACCTAAAACGTATTCCGGTTACCACAAAAGAGCACCTGCAGGAATTTAATGATGACTTCCTGTGCGTACCCAAAACAAAAATTATTGATTACACCACCACATCGGGTACATCGGGTAAGCCGGTAACCTTTGGGCTAACGGATAAAGACCTTGACCGCCTGGCATATAATGAAGCCATATCTT
>JAEWKB010000317.1 GCA_023386255.1 Bacteroidota bacterium | reverse complement strand
ACGTAATACTGACGAAGCAGGCTTTGACATGATAGAGCTGCAGGCGCACCATGGTTTCCTGCTGGCATCATTCCTGTCGCCGTTGACAAATACGCGTACAGATGAATTTGGCGGCAGCATTGAGAACAGGCTGAAATTTCCGCTACGGGTGTTTAAAGCCATTCGTGAGGTATTCCCGCCTGAGAAGCCGATAAGTGTAAGGATATCAGCATCCGACTGGGCCGAAGGCGGAATTACCGAAGAAGATATTATAACCATTGCCGAAGCCTTTAAAAAAGCCGGCGCTGATATAATTAACGTATCTACAGGCTTAACCGTAGCACACCAAAAACCTTCTGTTGGCCGTATGTGGCAAACGCCATTTAGTGATGTGGTGCGGAATACGGTTAATGTGCCCACCATAACCGCAGGTTACATACAGGATATTGATCAAATTAATACCATACTGCTAAACGGCCGCGCTGATTTGGTAGCACTGGGCAAGACATTGCTGTTGGACCCGTCATTCGTACGAAATGCACAGGCTTATGAGCTTTATAAAGCACAGGACATTGACGCCGTGGGTATTCCTAAACAGTACATGTCGGCAGCATCGCACCTGTACCCGTACGTAAACGGCCAGCGCAAAGCTATAGAAGGGATGAAGAAAGCCCTAAAGCCGCTAACACATAAAAAGTAATATTCACAGCCATGAAACATTACGAAGATAATTTCGCACACGACCACCTGCCCCATCCTTCGCTAATGGCAGAATGCTTTACAGGGCATGAGGATTTCCAATTTCCACAAGACCTGAATTGTGTGGAGCGGCTACTGGACAGGCACATTGCTGAGGGTAACGACGACAGGATTGCCATCCGCACATTTAGCACATCATGGACGTATAAAGAACTTTACGAAAAAGCTAACCAGATTGCGCATGTGCTAAAAGAAAATCTTGATTTTGTTCCCGGCAACCGGGTACTGATACGTTCGTCAAATAATCCCATGTATGTGGCATGCTGGTTTGGCATATTAAAAGCAGGCGGGATTGTAGTGGCAACCATGCCTTTGCTTCGTGAGAAAGAACTGAGCGTAATGATTGAGTGCGCAGAAATATCGCATGCTTTCTGTGACTATACATTAGAAGAAGCCCTTACAGCTGTTGAGTTGCCAATCCTGAAGCATATAATAACTTTTGACGGCACCGGCGAGCGTATTTCAAAACTCGAAACATTAATGGGCAACAAGCCTAAAACATTTGATAATCATTCCACAAAAGCAGATTCATTATCAATTATAGGCTTCACATCAGGCACTACAGGTAAGCCAAAAATGACATCTCATTACCACAAAGACATACTGCTTATATGCGAAGCATTTCCAAAATATTCGCTACAACCTACACCTGAGGATATTTTTACAGGAAGCCCGCCACTTGGGTTTACCTTTGGTTTAGGAGGGCTGGTGCTGTTCCCGTTCTATTACGGCGCATCAACATTTTTAATTGAAAAACCTACGCCTGAACTCTTACTGCAGGCTGTTCAGGAGCATAAAATCACAATTTGCTTCACTGCTCCTACTGCGTGGCGTGTACTGGCAACAAAGGTGAAGGATTATGATATATCCTCCCTCCGCAAATGTGTATCGGCCGGTGAAACACTTCCTGTAAAAGTTTGGGAAGACTGGTATGAAGCAACAGGTTTAAAAATAATTGACGGCATTGGCTCTACTGAGATTCTCCACATCTTTATATCGTCTAATGAAGAAAACATGCGCAAAGGCGCCACGGGCAAAGCCATAAGGGGCTACGAGGCCAGGATAATTGACAATGAAGGGAATGAAATTACCGATGGCAGCCCCGGACGCCTTGCAGTACGCGGCATTACAGGATGCAAATACCTGAACAGCCCCGAAAAACAGAAGGAATATGTACAGGGTGGTTGGAACATTACAGGGGATATCTTCCGTAAAGACGAAGACGGGTACTTTTGGTTTGTGGCACGCGGCGATGACATGATAATTTCATCCGGATATAACATTGCAGCCATTGAGGTGGAAAGCGTTTTGCTAACACATGATGACGTAGCTGAGTGCGCTGTGGTTGGAATTCCTGATGAAGAGCGCGGTATGCTGGTTTGCGCATATCTTGTACTTAAAGAGAAAGATAAAGCATGCGCTGAATTAACTAAATCAATACAGGACTGGTTTAAGGAGGTGGCTGCGCCCTACAAATATCCGCGTGAGATACGCTATGTAGATGTGCTGCCAAAAACAGAAACAGGAAAAATACAACGATTCAAATTAAAAAATACTGTTACGGCATAAATGGGAAAAGCATTTATAAAAAAAGAAAAAGTACGGTTTCAGCATGTGGATTATGCAGGTATAGTTTTCTATCCGCGTTTTTTAGAAATGCTCAATAACCTGGTTGAGGATTTTTATGAAGAGGCGCTGGACCAGCCTTTTAAGAACATACATAAAACGGGAGGCATCCCTACGGTTGACCTAAAGGTGCAGTTTAAAAAGGCAGCCCGCCTGGGTGATGAGCTTACAAAATACCTGTGGATTAAAAAGCTCGGTTCCTCTTCAATGCACTGCGGTTTCAGGTTTGAGCATGAAGATACTTCTATATGCCTTGAAGGCGAAGTGACACTGGTGCGGGTTGATTTTAGTGAAGGCCGGGATGATATTAAAGCAAGCCCATTCCCTGATGATATGCGTGCAAAACTGGAACAGTACATAATTCCTGATATGCGCTTTTAATTTCAGATAGTCGCACTTAAATATAAAATAATAAAGATGTTGGATTTACCAAAATTTAAAGCTGCCGCAGTACAGGCCTCACCTGTTTTCCTTAATGTGGATGCCACAGTTGAAAAAGCATGCAGTATAATAGCTGAAGCCGCAGGAAACGGAGCAAGCCTTGTAGCTTTCCCTGAAGTTTTTGTAGCGGGCTACCCCTACTGGAACTGGATCATGACACCGGTACAGGGCAGCAAGTGGTATGAGAAACTATATACAAATTCCATTGCAGTTCCGGGCCCTGAAGTGGACAGATTATGCCGGGCTGCAAAGGAAAACAATTGTCATATAGTGATTGGTGTAAACGAAAGAGGGCAAAGTTTTGGTGAGCTATATAACACCAACCTTATTATAGATAATAAAGGTAACCTTGTCGGCAAGCACCGCAAACTGGTGCCTACGTGGGCAGAGAAACTGACATGGACGGGCGGAGACGGATCATCACTTAAAGTATATAATACTGAAATTGGCCCTGTTGGTACGCTTGCCTGTGGCGAGAATACCAATACGCTGGCACGTTTCACACTACTCACACAAGGCGAGCTGATACATGTGGCCAATTATATTTCATTGCCTGTTGCACCGCCTGACTATAATATGGCCGAGGCTATAAAAATAAGGGCAGCAGCACATTCTTTTGAAGGTAAGCTGTTTACTATTGTGTCCTGTTCTACTATAAGCAAAGAGATTATAGACATAATGAAAGAAGATATACCAAATGCGGAAGAGTTGCTTACACGCAAGAACAGCGCATTTTCAGGTTTCATCGGACCGAACGGGGCTGTTATAGGCGAGCCGCTTATTGATGACGAAGGCATAGTATACGCTGACATTGACCTCTCCAAATGCATACAGCCAAAGCAAATGCATGATATACTGGGGCATTATAACAGGTTTGATATTTTCGACCTGCGTGTAAACACCGCACCGCGAAAAAATATTACCTTTAGCGATACGCAGGAGGATTTCTGATACAAAAACAAATCCTTAATAGCCCTGACAGAGGCGGCATCCTTTGAGGGACGAAAAGATATAGCCGATGGCAGGAACACGGATGGCCGGTAAAGCCTGAACCATCCGCTCCAAAAATAATAAATTCTGATACTGGTAAGTATGGAAACAAAATATGACGACAGCGTTTTAGGCCGTGCCCGGGTGCAGGACACTCCTGAGCTTGAGGCTTATTACAAAGAACTTGAAAGTCTTGGCGCCGGAGCTTTATGGACGGTAGCTAACGACATTGAACCCTGGGAACCGAGATCATCATCAGTGCCAATGCTTTGGAAATATGAGCAGCTTCGGGAACTGGTGCTTAAATCAAGCGAGTTGGTAACACCCGAACAGGCGGGCCGCCGCGTGGTCTACCTTGTAAACGACAAACGCCGTGACGTGAGCGCTGCCGTAGGATGGCTCTACACAGGCATACAGGTTACAAGGCCCGGCGAAAGCACATCGGCACACAGGCACCGTGCATCGGCGCTCCGTTTTATTATGGAGGGCGAGGGCGGCTATACTGTAGTTGACGGCAATAAGATAATGCTTGAGGTGAACGACTTTGTTATTACCCCAAACAGTACCTGGCATGAGCATGGTGTAGAAGCCGGAGGCAAAACCTGCATCTGGCAGGACGGGCTGGATATTCCGCTTGTAAACGCGCTCGAGGCCAATGACTATGCGGTGTATGATGGCAAGCAGCCGCTTGTTTCGCCGGTTAATCACTCGTCTTTAACTTATAGCGGCGTTGGCCTTGTCCCGGCTGATAATGACTGGAATAAGCCCTACTCTCCACTATTCAAATATTCCTGGAAGCACGTTTACCCTGCCCTGCTGGAAGCAGCAAAGGTTAATGAAGGCTCTCCTTATGATGGTATCCTGATGCACTACACCAACCCTAAAACCGGTGGCCACGTTATGCAGACAATGGGTGCCTCAATACAATTACTGAGGCCGGCTGAGCATACACTGGCTCATAAACACACCGGCTCTTTTGTGTACCAGTGCGCTAAGGGACATGGCTATTCCATAATTGATGGCAAGCGCTACGACTGGAAAGAAAGGGATATCTTCTGTGTACCGTCATGGGCATATCATGAGCATGTAAACTTATCTGACACAGAAGATGCGTGCCTGTTCTCGTTCCACGACCTACCTGTAATTGAGTCGCTTGGGCTGTACCAGGAAAAAGCGCACCCTGAAGGAAGGCAGGAGCTGAAGTAAGCAGTAGCCGGTGATCAGTATTCAGTCCTATTCACTTGAACATATAATGCATCAACAAATAAACATATCAACATAAATAATGAAATTAGTTACTTACCGCATTAACCATACCCCTGCCCGCCTTGGTTTTATTGAGGAAAACATGGTTATCGACATACAAAAATTAGGCCAACTCAAAGCAACACACTTGCCTGATAATATGCTTGACTTTATAGACTTAGGCGTTGAAGGCGTAAAACAGGTTGTCCAGCTTTACAATACTGCTACTAAAGAAGAACTGCTTGATACTTCAATCCCTGTAGGCAATGCCACCCTTATGGCTCCTATACCCAAACCTCGTAAAAACATCTTTGGCATTGGGCTAAATTATACGGAACATGTGGCTGAGTCAGCGCGCACACTTGATACTTCTAAGGAACTCCCACAACAGCCTGTAATATTCTCCAAGCCGCCAAGTGCCGTAATAGGTACGGAAGGCGACATAATCCATAACAAAAAAATTACCCAACAACTTGATTATGAAGTAGAGTTGGCTG
>JAEWKB010000299.1 GCA_023386255.1 Bacteroidota bacterium | reverse complement strand
GCACCAGGGTATGGAACCGCAACAGGCAGCTTATGCTAAACGGCGACGGCCTCCGGGGCAACCATTCATCCAGTCAGTCGTGCCTTGCAGTACTTAAGCCGGGCAGTACTACACGCTATTACCTTTTTGTAACTGATGCCGAAGGCAGGGCAAACGGCCTTACATATTCTGAAATTGATATGGCAGCAGATAACGGCCTGGGTGCTGTGGTAGCTAAAAACATACAATTGGTGACACCCACTGCCGAAAAGCTTACAGCGGCTTATCATGCTAATGGCATCGATATATGGATCACTACCAAGCACTGGGGCAGCAATGCCTTCTATTCGTATCTGGTTACGGCTGCAGGGGTTAATCCTGTGCCTGTTATCAGCAATGCGGGTACTGTAACTGATGGTGCCAATAATTCGGGGAGATATGCGGGTTATATGGTTATTTCTCCTGACGGTGCACATCTTGCCATAGCTAACAGCAATATCAATACAGAGTTATTCAATTTCAATAATGCTACAGGAGCCGTAAGTAATGCCAGGGAACTAAGCACGGGCGGCCATGCCTATGGGGTAGAATTCTCGCCATCATCGAACAAACTTTATGTTGCCCGTGAAAACAGGGTCTTCCAGTATGATGTAAATGCTCTTGATGTCCGTGCCACTGAAACGCTTATTGCTGACCTTGTGTCTGATTGTGCCTTAAAACTAGGGCCTGACGGTAAGATATATGTGGTTAACGGCAATCTTCAGAATAATCTCTCGGTAATTAATAATCCTGATGAACCGGGCGATGGCTGCAATTATGTGCAGGATCAGGTTTTTCTGCAAGGCAGGAGAACGTTTTCAGGGCTACCCAACCATCTTACTGTGCCGTTATATGTAACGCGTGTTAATGCTGACGGAAATTGCGCGGGTACATCGATATCATTCAGTTTCACAGCTACTATGCCTGCTGATACTGTAGAATGGGATTTTGGTGATGGAGGTACTTCAACGGCTTTCAGTCCAACTCATGTTTATGCTGCTGCCGGTACATATACTGTAAAAACTAAAGCCAGGAAAGGCAATACGGTACGGTATTTTACCCGCACTGTTATTATACTGCAGGGGCCTGTAGCAAACCAGCCGCAGGACCTTGTAATGTGTGATGATGATAACGATGGCCGCGCACTGTTTAATCTCCGCGCACAAGATGCCGCAATACTTGGGGCGCAATCGCCGGCAGTATATTTTGTATCTTATCATGCATCACAGGCTGATGCCGAGGCAGGCATAAACATTTTGCCGGATGATTTTACCAATACCCAAAACCCGCAAACCATTTATGCAAGGGTATTTTCCGGACAGGGTACAGGATGTTATGCAGTAACATCATTTAAGCTTATTGTAAGGCAGAAACCTGTATTTGTTATGGATGATGAAGTTACTTTTTGTACGGGTAATAGTATTCAGCTTTCAGCTCCTTCAGGTTTTGATGCTTATTTGTGGTCCACGGGCGAAACCACCCAAACCATACAGGCAGCAGCCGGGCAATATACTTTAACCGTATTTAAAAACTATAATGACATTTTGTGCGATGCTACGGCAGCTGTTACAGTTATAAAATCAGGTGCGCCGGTTATCAAAAAGATTGAAGTATCAGACTGGACCGACCATAACAACAGCATACATGTTATAGCGGAAGGTAATGGAGTTTTTGAATATTCTATAGATCAAATAAATTACCAACAAAACCCCTATTTCAACGGACTTGAACCAGGTGTTTATACGGTTTATGTAAGAGATGCCAATGGCTGTGGCGAAGCGAACGAAGAAGTAGCTTTACTTATGTATCCAAAATATTTTACACCCAACGGCGACAGCTTTCATGAAACATGGCGTATAAAATTTGGACAGTATGAGCCGGAGCTGGTTGTACATGTTTTCGACAGGTATGGTAAATTGCTTACATCCTTTAATGGGAGTAGTGCGGGTTGGGACGGGAAATACAATGGCCGGGAGCTGCCATCAACCGATTACTGGTTCGTTGCCGTGAGGCAAAACGGCAAAGAGTACAAAGGTCACTTCAGTATGCTACGTTAGTGTTGATAATTTTCGTTATAAATATAAGAAAATAATCTTATATATTTGTACCTTGCTCATGTAAATGAGAAGGATATGAAAAAGGAGATAAAAGGGCAGGGAGCCGTTAGCAACATACACAACCACTTTATAAAGAACCGTTACGAAAAATCTATTTATGATGATGATTTTGAAGAAGAGATTGCAAAAACCGAGATACTGGAGGTTTTCCCAAAATCAATAGTTAATCCAGTAAAAAGCCCTGACCTGGGCATGATGTACTCTATGAACCCATACCAGGGTTGTGAGCATGGCTGTGCCTATTGCTTTGCAAGGCCCACGCATGAGTACTGGGGCTACAGCGCAGGAATTGATTTTGAGAGGAAGATACTGGTAAAGAAGAACGCACCCCAACTGTTGGAACAGTTCTTTACCAAAAGGGGCTATAAGGCAGAGCCGATACTGCTTTCGGGTAATACTGACTGCTACCAGCCTGTGGAAAGGAAGCTGGAGATAACAAGAAAGATACTGCAGGTTTTCCTGGATTACCGCCACCCGGTGAACATACTTACAAAAAATGCGCTTGTAACTCGTGACCTTGATATAATTACCCAACTGGCAGAGAAAAATCTTGTTACAGTATCATTAAGCATCCCTACCATTGATGAAGGCCTAAGGCGGAAACTGGAGCCCCGTACTTCATCGGTAAATAACAAGTTGCAGGCTATTGAAAAGCTGTCACAGAACGGTATTCCTGTGAATATAATGATAGCGCCCATGATACCGGGACTGAACACTCCTGAAATTTTAAGCATAATAAAAATGGTGTCAGATAAAGGCGCAAGCAGCTTCGGTTATACGCTTGTGCGGTTAAATGACACGGTAGAACCGGTATTTATTGACTGGCTGGAGGAGCATTATCCTGACCGGAAGGAAAAGGTTTTGCATCATATACAGTCTATGCACGGTGGTAAGCTTGGTGAAAAAAAAGCCTTCAAACGTAAGGTAGGCGAAGGCAACATTGCCGAAATGATACACAACACCTTTAGAATAGGGAGGCAAAAATATTTTGAAGGTAAGTATATCCCTGATCTCAACACTGATTTATTTGATGGTACTAAAGGTGAACAGCTGCGGCTCTTCTAATCTTTTATTTTTTCATATTCTTCGCGGCCTACTTTTTTATCTACAAAATTTAGTTCGGGCCTGCCGATGAACACGCCGCTGTTTACGCTGCACTCTAAAAAATATTCCTCGCCAAATTTAATATCAACCTCTTTTATTTCTTCGGTCTCCAGGCTGGCCCTTACCTTATGTTTACCTTCTTCGTATATTTTTATTACCTGTTTGCTGTTGTTGTATATCTTAAACAAGGGCTTTCCGTCAAGATGGATGGTATAGTTTAGCAAAGCGCCATTAGCAGATGCTCTTCGATATACATACAACAAAGCATAATTTGGATTTTCAGGAAATTTTGAGCGGGTTATGGCATCCTGTTCTAACCTTGATTGATGATTATAATCACTGATATTAGGTATGTACAGTATGTTGGCCTCTATCCTGTAGCAGGTACTGCCAAGCGCCGATGGTTTTTTTACCTCAGTTAGCTTCACTACATTTCCGCCGGCCTTTCGTGCTTCAGTTTTTGCCTGGTCAACAACTGTATTATACCCGCAATCGGTAGTAAAGCCGGAGTCGCCAATTTTTACCTTCCCAACCATCTTTGCAGATGCAGGTGCCGGATCTTCGGGAGACAGTACAATAACCTCCATCTCAGGGTTAAGTGAAGTAAGGGATTTATCAACAAGGGTTGTTTTAATGCTGGTAGAGCATCCTGTTAGTGTTAGGGTAGTTAAAAGTAGTAGGGTAAGTAACTTTTTAATATTTGATTTTCAATAAAATTAATTAATATTCCTGAAAAATTTACAATCATTTTTAACTTATAACGCTTCTGCTACTTCCAAATTGTATATGGATTATTAGAGAGTGAGGAATTATAATAGCGCTTATCGCCGGTAACTTCTTTGCCAAGCCAGGCAGGTTTTTCAAATGCCTCATTTTCTTCTTCAAGTTCAATTTCGGCCATAACCAGTCCCTCATTATCACCGTAGAAAACGTCAACTTCAATTACGTGTTTTCCTGAAGGAACTTCATAACGTACTTTGTCTATAACACCTTTTTCGCAAAGCTGCAGCAGCTGCTCGGCTTCGCCTGCAGGTATGGCGGTTTCCCATTCCATACGGGTTGTTCCTGTTTCATTGCCTTTGCCTTTTATGGTCAGGTAGCCTTCACTGCCTTTTATGCGTACTCGTACTGTCCTTTCCGGATGCGAGTTCAGGTAACCCTGTACAATGCGCTTATGTGTAACAGCTTCATGTTTGAAATCATCGCTTACTACGAGGAATTTTCTTTCAATTTCGGTCATAATCATTTGCTAAAGTATAGCCAAGGTAAAGATTTCTCAATTGTGATTTGTAATTTTATCCAAAATTACCATTTACAGCAGATAAATGAAGTTCAGGAAAACAAAGCCCACTGCCAGCCTCACAAAATTCTTTCAGGTAAACTTTGACGAACATAACCTTTGGGAATATAAGGCAGATGAAGTAGACCTGCTGGCGGAGCTTGTTGCGCTTATAAGGCCTAAAAAACTTAAAACTCTCAAAAAGGTTGACCTGAGTGAGCTGCTTTTGCTGTTGGAGCACAATGAAAAGTATAGGGACGGTTTGGCCTTATACCTGAAGATGATACTGAAGAACAAGAAATTCAGTAAAATTCTTACCGATGCAGGAATACTCACGGATACTGACTTTTTTCATGAAGTAAAGAAGCGGCTTTTTGCAAAGCTTATCCCGGATCAGTCACCAAAAGATACGCTCGAGTATGTGCTGAATCAGGTTTTTTTCCAGAAGACAGACCCAAAATGGATAAAAAAGATACCGCGCCAACAGCTTGAGGAGCTCTTCGAACTACTTAAATTTAATTCTATTTACGTATCAGGCGCCGGTAATAGTAACCTTGCGGAGCTTCTTTTTGCTATGGAAGTTATATTGCACCGAATCGCGGGAAGGGCACTGGAATCGGATGTGATTAAGATGGTACCGGAATATGAAAATCTTGAAAGTCCGTTTCTGGCGTTTCAGAAAGAGTTTGCCCTTGTGTCGGAAAAGATTCTGGAAGAAAAGAAAAACTTTCTTAAATCGACTGATTTAGGCTATAAACAGCTAATGGTGCTGCACCGGCAATGCATAGATTATGTGCAGACGGCTTTCGGCAACAGCGATAAGTATGGCATTTCACTGCGCGTAAACCAGAACCTGCTGCGCATACGCCAGCAACTGCAAAGGTTAAAGACCTTGCTGCCCTTACTTGTGGTTGATGAGCCTGCCGAAGCCTGCAGGAACACCATACATCTGGGCTGCAGCCTTATTGAGTACAATTGCAAGAAAACCAATGTACGGAAACTTATTAACGAGAGTACGCAACTCCTGTCTTATGAAGTTACGCAGCATACAGCGCGCACGGGCGAACATTACATAACTAAGGACAGGAAGGAGTATCTACGTATGTTCCGGACGGCATCGGGTGGTGGCATAATTGTGGGCCTGGCATGCATCATTAAATTATTCCTTGCCAAAATAGATGCCAGTGCTTTTGGCCATGCCTTCATTTACAGTATTAATTACGCCTTATGCTTTATTACCATCTATGTGCTTGGTTTTACACTGGCAACAAAGCAGCCCGCCATGACAGCATCGGCACTGGTGCGTGCGTTGGAAACAGGGCGTAAAAAGCAGGATGTTGATGAAGATGAAAAGCACCAGGCATTTGCCGAATTTTTTGCAAGGGTGTTCCGCTCACAGTTCATTGCTTTTGTAGGCAATGTGATGTTTGCTTTTTCGGTGCCGCTCTTTATTGCGTGGCTTTCCGACATAGCATTCAACTACAATCTTGGTGCCTCAAAATGGCAAGGCCTTATTGCCGACCAAAGTCCTATACATTCACTATCAATATTATATGCATCTATAGCAGGAATATTCCTGTTCCTTTCAGGTATTATTGCCGGTAGTGTTGCCAATACAGACAAGCATCAAAATGTATATTACCGCATTGAGGAACACCCGCTGCTGAAACGCAGTTTCGGCAGGGTCCGCACACAAAAGCTGGCCCGGTTATATGAAAAGAAATGGGCAGGTATTGTGTCTAACTTTTGGTTTGGGGTGTTTATGGGCAGTACGGCTTCAGTAGGGCTTTTCC
>JAEWKB010000158.1 GCA_023386255.1 Bacteroidota bacterium | reverse complement strand
ATAGAACTGATGCGCGAAAGTGCCCTTGTGGTTTCTAAAACCCTTGGCATGATTGCCTCTGAAATAAAGCCGGGAGTTACTACCCTTCAGCTGGATAAAATGGCTGAAGAATTTATACGTGATCACGGTGCTGTTCCGGGATTCCTTGGGTTGTACGGGTGCCCCTCCACATTGCTTACCAGTGTGAATGAGCAGGTGGTGCACGGCCTGCCTACCAACCGTCCTATTGAAGAAGGTGATATTGTATCGGTTGACTGTGGAGCGCTTAAAAATGAGTTTTACGGAGACCACGCCTATACCTTTGAGATAGGCGAAGTGGCTGAAGAAACCCGTAAATTACTTAAGGTTACAAAAGAATCATTATATATAGGTATTCGCGAGTTTAGAGCCGGCAACAGGGTAGAAGATGTGGGCAATGCCATACAGAAATATACCGAAAGCCATGGCTATGGCGTAGTGCGTGAGCTGGTTGGCCACGGGCTTGGACGTAAAATGCACGAAGGCCCGGAGATGCCTAATTATGGCAAACGCGGCCGTGGCAAATTGTTTGTTGAAGGCCTTGTTGTGGCTATTGAACCTATGATTAACATGGGTACTAAGAACATAAAGCAGCTTAAAGACGGCTGGACCATTATTACTGCCGATAAAAAGCCAAGTGCACATTTTGAGCACGATGTAGCCTTAATTGACGGTAAGCCTGAACTGCTTTCTACCTTTGCATATATATATAAAGCATTAGGAATTGAGAGTAATGAGGAGGATGAGTTCCGTAAAAATCCACTTGTGCTTTAATGAAGAAGTTGTTCAAAATTATCCTTAACACAATCCCGCGCCCGTTGCTTATAAGGCTTAGCTATGTGGCACGGCCGGTACTGGCGGCGGCTTTATCGGGAAACCGTTATACCGACCCAATTGACGGCAGGAGTTTCCGCAGCTTTTTGCCTTATGGCTACGGTACGCAGCGTAACAATGTATTAGCGCCCGGAACCCTTTCGCTGGAGAGGCACAGGCTACTTTGGCTGTACCTTAAGAATGAAACAGATTTTTTTACAGCGCCTAAAAAGGTTTTGCATTTTGCGCCGGAACAGGCTTTTTACAAACGCTTCCGAAAGCAGAAGAACCTTGGCTATACTACGACCGACCTGTATTCGCCCTTAGCTGACGTAAAGGCTGATATTTGTAATCTTCCTTTTGAAGACAACGCGTACGACCTGATACTGTGTAACCACGTGCTGGAGCATATACCTGATGATACTAAAGCCATGCAGGAGCTTTACCGTGTGCTGAAGCCGGGCGGCATGGCAATTCTGCAGATACCACAGGACCTGACTCGCGACACAACCTTTGAGGATGATACGATAACCGACCCTAAAGAGCGTGCAGCAATTTTTGGGCAGTATGACCATGTGAGGGTGTATGGGCGGGATTACTTTGACAAGCTGCGGAGCATAGGCTTCCGGGTAGAAGAGGAGGATTATACAAAAAAAATACCACCGCAGGATGTGGAGCGGTATTGCCTTGCCGATGGTGAAATCATACCGGTATGTTATAAGGATTAATAAAAAAGCCTGATGAATTTCATCAGGCTTTTCAGTTTATCGGTAGAAACTAGTTTGTTTTTTCGGGCATGAGGATGCCAATAACTTTATCTTTTGTAAGGTATTTTTTAGCTACTTCCTGTACTTCTTTTGCAGTAAGGGCAGTTACCTTCTGCTCTTTGGCAAGCATTTCTTCAGGGTTTGTGCCATTAGCATAAGCGCTCCTCAGCATGCGTACCCAGTACCTGTTCTCTTTAACTTCTTTTTTGTATTCAAGCAGTTCGCCTTCTTTATATTTAGCAAGGTCTTTTTCATCAGGGCCATTGTCAACAATCTTCTGTAGTTCTTTTAGTGCCGAAGCCGTAAGCTTTTCAGCATTATCGGGCCCGCAAGGGAAAGATATATTGAAGTTATATGATCCGTAAGGTACTTTGCTCATGCTACCCCTCGCGTTCACACCATACACGCCGCTTTCATTTTCCCTAAGCTGCTCAACAAGCTTTATGGTAAGTATTTCGCCCAGAGCCTCCATGGCAACCGCTTCTTTAGGAGAATATGATGTGTCTCCATAGTACATTATTGTTACATTACTTTTAGGCTCAGTACCTTTGTTTACTACTTTTTTGTGTTCACCTTTTAGCAGGCGGTAGCCCAGGTCAATAGCTTTTTCCTTTGTGCCGGTAGAAGGTAATGAAGCGATATATTTTGACGCATAATCTTCAATGGTCTTATCATCTACATTGCCCACAAAATAAAATTCGAAGTCGCCGGCATTGGCAAAACGCTCTTTATACTTATTGTAGGTCAGTTCATAATCAGTCTCTGCCCATGATTTCTCAGTTGGGATAAGGCCGTTGAACCTCGGGTTATCTTTAGATAGGTACGTGTAGAACTCCTGCTGGAAGTAGAAGTTAGGCTGGGAAGCCATGTTGGCATAAAAAGCCGATTGCTTCTGTTTATATCCTTCATAAGCTTCTTTATCCATGTTCAGATCAGTAAAGTAAGCGTGTGTCATCTGGAACATGTATTCCAGGTCTTTTGGTGTGGCGCTTCCGCTAAGCCCTTCTGTGGTGGTAGAGATATATGGCCTTACATCAGCAATTTTGCCGGTCATGAACTTATTGATGTCGTTCTTCTTAAGTCCCGAGAAACCGGCCTCGGTAAGGGCGCCTGTAGCAAACATGGTTTTTTTGGCATCGTCGTTCGAGAAAAGGTTGGTACCTCCAAAGCTTACTGCTTCCATTAAAACCTCGTCATTCTTAAAATCGGTTTTTTTATAGGTTACTTTAGCCCCGTTAGATAGTGTAAGGGTAGTAGTTCCAAGTTTAGCATTGCTTTCTTTTTTAACCACCTTGCCTGGTTTTACTTCTTTCCTCAACAGGCTGGTAACTACAGTTCCGTCTTCATAAGGCTTAATGTTGTCTGCATTCAGGTTAAGTACACTTACTACTTCCTGCTCCGTTGGCTTTTTCAGGTTATCTTTCTCCGGGCCTGTAAATATTACAACACGGTTATCATCTTTTATGTATTTGTTTATAACTGTGTTAATTTCGTTAAGTGAAATTTTTGGCAGCATTTGCTTAAGCGTGCTGTAGGTCCATTCAATGCCGGGTACAGCTTCACCTTCAAGGAAATGCATCTGGTATTCACTAACAAAGTTTTCAGATTCATTCTTATCTCTGTCATTGTATTGCGACTCTATCATTGCCAATACTTCATTTTTAGTCCTGTCAAGCTCGCTCTGGCTGAAGCCGTATTTTTTAACTCTCTGGTTTTCCTCAACCAGCACTTTAAGCGCATCAAGCTGTTTACCTTCCTGGGTCATGGCAAAACTTTGGTAGGCTTCTTTTGTACGTGCCCATGTGCCGCCATGGTAAGAGTAGCCATAAGTAAACGGAGGCGTAGGTGAGTTTGTAAGTTCCTGTAGCCTGTTGTTAAGCATTGATGTGAACAGCATATCTGTAAGTTCACGGTTCATATCGTTTATGGTAACCAGCTGTTTAGGCGCTTCATAGTCTTTATATATCAGCCTTACCTGTGCATACGATGCTTCTTTATCGCTTTCAACCGCTACAAAAGTTTCTTTGTGGTTCGGCACGTCATATATTTTTCTGGGCCTTTCATTTTTAGGGTTCTGGTAATTAGAAAAGTGGTCTTTTATCTTCTTTTCCATGGCAGCCACATCAATATCGCCTACCACAATAACAGCCATAAGGTTAGGCCTGTACCAGTCTTTATAAAATTTAACCAGCTTATCATGCTTAAAGTTCTCCAGTATCTCTTTCTGCCCTATTGGTAAACGGTTGGCATAATGCGACTGGTACATCATTTTTGGCATAAAGCGCTTCATCATCCTGTTCTCGGCACCAAGCCCCAGGCGGTACTCTTCAAGCACCACGCCTCTTTCCTTGTCAATCTCTTCAGGTGTAAGCACGGTGTTAAATGCCCAGTCTTCCAGTATCTGGAAGCCTTTCTCAAGCTTTGCAGGATCGTCAGAAGGGATAGGAAGGAAATACACAGTTTCATCAAAACTTGTGTATGCATTAAGGTGTTGACCAAACTTAACCCCTATACTTTGCAGGTAGTCTACCAGCTGGTTTTTAGGGAAGCGCTTGGTGCCGTTAAAGCACATGTGCTCCATAAAGTGGGCAAGGCCGCGCTGGTCATCTTCTTCAAGGATAGAGCCTGCATTAATAACAAGCCTTAGGTCAACTTTATTTTCAGGCTTAGCATTTTTCCGGATGTAATACGTTAGGCCGTTTTTTAGTTTTCCGGTTTTTACATTGGGGTCGAAGGGAATAGGGCTGTCGCCTTTAAGGTCCTGCGCAGCCACTGTGAGCGGCACTGCCAGGAGCAGTACCCATAGTTTAAATTGTTTCATGTTGGTTGATTGAATTGGTTTGCAATAAAACTACAAAAATTATGATTTATTGTATTTTATTTAACATAATTACCTTTGTGTTAAAGTTTTCTTAAAGGAAAAGCATTTACTAAGCCTCCCGATAATAATAATATTGCTATATTTACGTTCAGGAATTACACAATTATGTACATGCAGTCATTATTACGCCTCATAGTTTTTTTGCTCATTGTTTCATTCTCATCTTTTGCACAGGTGCAGCAGGAAATTGCCCCACCTTACAATATTAAGACTGCTTCGTTTATGCAGGGAGAAGCTAATGTGTACCCGTTCTTCAGGCTGGGGGAGGCTTTTACCTTTGTATTTGACGACCTGTTTGGTAATGAAGCCAATTATTACTACAGCATTACGCATTGTAATTATGACTGGACACCATCTGGTATGCTGTCAGTAAATGATTACGTAGATGGATTTGATAACCAGCGCATTCAGGACTACGCAAACTCATTCAATACACTGCAGATATATTCACGCTACACCCTTTCATTTCCCAACAAGTTTACGCGCATTAAATTATCAGGCAATTACATCCTTAAAATTTTAAATGATGACCGTGAAGTAGTTTTCAGCCGAAGGTTTGTTGTTTATGAAGAACTGGTAAGCGTGCCGCTGCAGATTAGACGGGCGAGGCAGATGGAGGATATACCGCATAAGCACAACCTTGATTTTTCGATTAAGACCAATGCATTTATTTTCCAGAGCCCGTTGCAGAATGTAAAGGTTGCGCTGTTCCAGAATGCGCGTTTTGATAATGCCATTTATAATGTAAAGCCGCAGTATACTATCGGTAACGACCTTATTTATAAATATGATAAAGAAACACAGTTTTGGGCGGGCAACGAGTATAATTATTTCGATAATAAGGATATTCGTAATGCAGTAAATAATGTCGTACGGATTACAGCCGGCGAAATTTACAACACCATACTTTATACCAATGCAGCAAGAGCAAGTAACCCCTACACTTTTTATCCTGACGTGAATGGTAACTTTGTTACCCGTAACATAAACCTAAGTGTTACCAATCAATACCTTGAGTCAGATTATAGCTGGGTTTTCTTCAGCTTAAGTGCTCCCGGTTATTTTGGTAAAGGCGATATTTATGTGGGAGGCATGTTTAATAACTATGCCAAAACACCCGAATACAAACTGGAGTTTAATGAAAAGAGCGGCCTGTATGAAAAGGCAGTAATGATAAAGCAGGGCTTTAATAACTTTATGTATACCATTGCCGATAAAAACGGGAGGATAGATGGTGAGAATGCTGTTGACGGAAACTATTATCAAACTGAGAACGACTATAGCGTATTGGTTTACTACCGGGAAACCGGCCAGCGCTATGACAGGGTTATTGGTATGGGTAAAGCCAATTCAGAAAATATTATTAATTAACAATCAAATACTTAAAGTTAACTTTCCGCAATTTTAATATTTGAATTTTAGCCTGATAGATAATAAATTTGTATTTTTGGGCTCGAACGTAAAGCATTAAGCCGTTTAAGATGGTATCACAAATAACAAGAGGCATTAAAATATCAGTATCTACAAGTTTTGAAGGCACTTACTTTAAAAACTACAAGATACACTTTGCCTTTACGTATGAGGTAACCATTGAAAATCACAGTAAAGACTCTGTGCAGCTAAACAGCCGCCACTGGGAAATATATGACTCACTTAATGATGTTGAGGTTGTTGACGGTGAAGGTGTAATAGGCAAAAAGCCTGTGCTGAAACCCGGTGAAAAGCATACTTATAGTTCGGGCTGCCTGCTGTCATCACCATTTGGTGCCATGAGGGGCTATTACAACATGGTCAACTTTACTACTACCAAAACCTTCAGGGTTATAATCCCTGCTTTCAGGCTCAGCGCTCCTTTCGCTTTAAATTAATTTTTTCTTTGTTAAAGCATAATATGTGTTGCTGATATTGCAATTTTGGCAATTAATATTCTCGTATATTTGCGTATCCTAAATATTAATTGTTTAAATCAATCTGTTATGCCAAAAGGAATTTACAATGTGCCTAAAGCATTTAACGAGCCGGTTAAATCATACGCTCCCAAATCTAAAGAGAGGGATGAGGTACTTGCAGCATTTAAAGAGATGTACAACAGCACTATTGATGTGCCTTTATATATTGGTAACGAAGAAATACGTACCGGTAACACCAAAACTATAAACCCGCCTTTTGATCACAAAAAAGTGGTGGGGACATTCCACCAGGCAGAAAAGCAGCATATTGAGCAGGCTATTGATGCGGCACTTAAAGCTAAAAAGCAGTGGGCAGCCATGGCATGGGAACACAGGGCCTCAATTTTCCTGAAGGCGGCAGAACTATTGGCAGGGCCTTACCGTGCTAAAATCAATGCCGCTACCATGATAGGGCAGGCTAAAACGGTTCACCAGGCAGAAATTGATTCAGCTTGTGAGTTTATAGATTTCCTGCGCTACAATGTAGAGTTCATGACCAAAATATATGCGGAACAACCTGTATCATCTGAAGGGATATGGAACAGGATGGAACACCGCCCTCTGGAAGGGTTTGTGTATGCCATAACACCATTTAACTTTACGGCTATTGCAGGTAACCTTCCGTCAGCCCCGGCACTTATGGGTAATGTGGTGGTTTGGAAACCAAGCGCTACGCAAATGCTTTCGGCCAGCGTCATTATGGAAGTATTTAAAGAAGCAGGCCTTCCTGCCGGTGTTATAAACATGGTGTCCGGCAATTCAGCTATGGTAAGCGATGTGCTTCTTGCCAGCCGTGACCTTGCAGGCGTGCATTTTACAGGGTCAACAGGAGTTTTTAATGACATTTGGGCAAAAATAGGTCAGAACATCAGCAAGTATAAAACATATCCAAGAATAGTAGGCGAAACAGGGGGTAAAGACTTTGTGCTTGCACACCCGTCATCACGCCCTGCGCAGGTAGCTACAGCACTTTCAAGAGGTGCTTTTGAATATCAGGGACAGAAATGTTCGGCGGCATCAAGAGCTTACATACCGCAGTCGATATGGCCTGAAGTAAAAGACCTGCTTGTAGCCGACTTGAAATCTATGAAAATGGGCTCACCGGAAGATATGGGTAACTTTGTTTCGGCTGTTATATCCGAAAGTTCGTTTGACAAGCTTGCCGCTTATATTGATGCAGCCAAAAAAGCAAATGATGCGGAGGTTATTGCCGGTGGTAATTATGATAAATCGGTTGGGTATTTTATAGAGCCCACTGTAATTGTTACCACAAGCCCTAAATATGACACAATGTGCGAGGAACTTTTTGGCCCCGTACTAACCATACACGTTTATGAAGATGCGAAGTGGGAGGAAACCCTTACTCTTGTAGATGAAACATCGCCTTATGCGCTTACAGGGGCTATCTTCAGCCAGGACAGGTACGCTATAGAGCAGGCTACCAAAGCACTGGAGAATGCCGCAGGTAACTTCTACATTAATGACAAGCCTACAGGTGCCGTAGTTGGCCAGCAGCCGTTTGGCGGTGCAAGGGCATCGGGTACTAATGACAAGGCCGGGTCAATCCTTAATTTATTACGCTGGGTATCGCCACGCACTATTAAGGAAACGTTTGTTCCGCCAACCGATTACAGGTATCCGTTCTTAGGATAATGTTTTAAAAAAAATAAAGGCTTCCGTGAGGAGGCCTTTTTTATTCCCCTCCTCTGGAGGGGTGCCCGTAGGGAGGGGTGGCTGAGTACTTTTTTAAGTTAATAAACCACCCTGGCTTTCAGCCACCTCTCCAAGGAGGAGAATGCTTTATACTATTAAAAATGTGAAAAATGTTGAATAATGAAATGTTCAAGTTCAGTCATTACATTTTCTAAATCATGTAGAACACGAAATGATGAAATTTTGAAGATTTCAAGATTAAATGATTTTAAGAAAAGTTCACGCTGCTCATCATAAATGTCTTTTTCATTATGGCTTGAACCATCAATCTCTATTATAAGCCCAAGAGTTTTAATATAAAAATCAACAATATAATTACCAATTACCCTCTGTCTGTCAAAATCAAGATTATGGAAATTTCGTTGGTGGACGTGTCTCCAAAATACAACTTCAGGATAATTGCCTGCTTTTCGAAGTTTTCTTGCCCTCTCCTTAAGTTGAGGATTATAAGGCAGATCTTCTATAAAGTTTTTGTAAACAGGCTGCGAATTTATATAAGTAAGAATCTCCTTATCCATAAATAATTAAGTTCCGCATTCCCCTCCTCCGGAGGGGTGCCCGCAGGGCGGAGTGGTTTAAATTTTAGTTAATTAACCACCCCGGCTTTCAGCCACCCCTCCAGAGGAAGGGAATCTTCCCAGATTATGTTAATCCTACACCTTGTACTTCATCGCCAGGTGCACCACCTTTTTCGTTTCAAAAAATTCATCTTCAAAATAATCGGATAAGTCATATATCGTAACCCGCTGAAAAACCTGCAGCTCTTCAGTAAGGTCGCCACCTTTTAAGTATAAAATCCCGTTGGGCAGGTCGTGGTTCTGATCTTTTTTCACCTTGCCGCGTACCCATTTTACAAAATCAGGCATGTTGGTTACGGCACGGCTTACAATAAAGTCAAATTCGTTATTTACCGTTTCGGCTCTCTTTTGTTCGGCTCGTACATTTTTTAACCCCAACGCTGCGGCAACCTCCTGCACTACTTTAATTTTTTTGGCAATAACGTCTATAAGGTAAAAATTAGTTTCAGGGAATAATATTGCAAGCGGAATACCTGGGAAACCGCCGCCGGTCCCCACATCAAGCACACTCGCTCCCGGTTTAAAAGCCATTACTTTCGCAATTCCCAGTGAATGAAGCACATGCCTTGTGTAAAGCTCCTCAATATCTTTTCGTGATATTACGTTTATTTTAGCATTCCACTCTGTATATAATGTTTCCAGCCTGGCAAATTGCTCCAGCTGTTTTTCAGTCAGGTCCGGAAAGTATTTTATTATCTCCTGCATTATTTTAAATTTCAGCAAAAGTACACATTTGGCATGATATTATATCTGTACACTTGGTTACAGGATAGATTATAATTACCTTTGAACCTTAGAATTAATAATATATGCAATTGAATACCCCCGTTTTTTCAAAGAATGACTCCATAAAATTTTTCCGTACGCTTAATAAGCGCGTTAATGATTACTTTAAAGAAAACAACCTGAAAAAGACCGGTAACTGGAAGCTCCACCTGAAGACATTCATTATGTTTTCTATGTTTTTGGCGCCTTACTTCCTGATACTGGCGCTTGATATGCCGTGGTGGGCGCAGCTGCTGCTTACAGTGGTTATGGGCATAGGCATGGCCGGCGTAGGCATGAATGTAATGCATGACGGTAATCATGGCTCCTATTCAGATAAGTCATGGCTCAACAAATTTATGGGCGGCAGCATTTACATTCTTGCGGGTAATGTATATAACTGGCAGGTACAGCATAATGTGCTTCACCATACCTACACCAATATACATGGCCACGATGAAGACCTTGATGCAGGCAGGGTAATACGTTTTACACACACTGCGCCGTGGTACAAATTCCACAAGTTCCAGCATTATTACTCGGTGTTCCTTTACGGACTGCTTACCTTTAACTGGGCCATTACTACCGATATTAAGCAGATGAGGCGCTACATTAAGAAAGGCCTTTCTTATGGTAAATTTCAAAGCCCGGTAAAGCAGTGGACGGTATTGGTTGTTACAAAAATGATATATGTGGCAATATGGATTGTAACACCTATTATACTTGGTATTGTTTGGTGGAAAGTACTGCTTGGCTTCTTTATTATGCACTACACAGCAGGGCTTATATTAAGCATTGTTTTCCAGCTGGCGCATGTTGTTGAAGAAACGGCAAACCCGCTACCGGACGAGAATGGTGAGATGGAGAACACATGGGCAGTGCACCAGTTATATACAACAGCTAATTTTGCACCTAAAAATAAAATTGTAAACTGGTTTACAGGTGGCCTTAACCACCAGATAGAGCACCACATTTTCCCCAATATAAGCCATATACACTATGGTAAAATTGCCGAAATAGTAAAACAAACTGCAAGGGAGCACAACCTGCCATACCATGAGTTCAAGACTATGCGTGGCGCTGTAGCAGCACATTTCAGGCATTTGAAGGAATTAGGTATGAAACCAGCATTAAATTAATAATTAAACGATATAGCACAAATGAACCAGCTTTCTGACAGGATTAATAATTTATCTACTTCACAAACCCTTGCCATGGCCGCCAAAGCCAGGGAACTTAAAGCACAGGGTATAGATGTTATTAGTTTAAGTTTGGGCGAACCCGATTTTAATACACCCGATTTTATAAAAGCAGCCGCCAAAAAGGCAATTGACGATAATTACAGTACCTACCCGCCGGTAGATGGCTATATGGACCTGAAGGAGGCAATATGCCGTAAGTTCCTTCGGGATAACGGGTTGGCATATAAACCATCGCAGGTGGTGGTGTCAACAGGGGCAAAACAGTCTCTTTACAACATTGCGCAGGTAATGATCAATGAAGGCGATGAGGTGATACTGCCGGCACCGTACTGGGTAAGTTATTACGAGATCATTAAAATGGCCGGAGGCGTACCCGTTGAGGTACCTACAAGCGTAGAGACTGATTTTAAAATGACGCCTGAACAGTTTGAGGCAGCCATTACCCCCAAAACAAAAATGATGTGGTTCAGCTCACCGTGTAACCCGAGTGGCTCTGTTTATAATAAAGAAGAGCTTGAAGCACTGGTAAAGGTACTGGAAAAGCATCCGCAGATATTTGTAGTTTCAGATGAAATCTATGAGCACATCAATTTTTCAGGCACATTTTGCAGTATTGCCTCAATATCAGGAATGATTGACAGGACAATTACTGTTAATGGCGTAGCCAAAGCTTTTGCCATGACAGGCTGGAGGATAGGCTACATAGGCGCACCTGAATTTATAGCCAAAGCCTGTACTAAAATGCAGGGCCAGGTTACCAGCGGCGCCAACAGTATTGCACAGCGCGCTACCATTGCCGCTGTTGAGGCCGACCCAGGTGTTCTTAAATATATGGTTGATGCATTCCACAGCCGACGTGACCTGGTGGTTAAACTGATAAAAGAAATTCCGGGTATGAAAATTAATGTTCCCGAAGGTGCCTTTTATGTTTTTCCTGATGTATCATCCTTTTTTGGAAAAACATTGAAGGGGATAGATATTAAAAATGCTGATGATTTTTCCTTGTATCTTTTAGAGCATGCCAATGTTGCCACGGTAACAGGCGATGCATTTGGCAACCCTAACTGCATCCGCTTGTCCTATGCTACCAGCGAAGACCAGCTCATAGAAGCACTGAGAAGAATAAAAGAAGCGCTTGCTTAACTATACTGCCCTGCAATTTTGCGGGGCTTTTTAATTAACAAAACCAACAACACACAAAATGAACAAAAAAATACTCCTCCTGGGTTCCGGCGAACTTGGTAAAGAATTTGTAATTGCAGCACAGCGTATAGGCCAGACTATAATAGCGGTTGACAGTTATGAAGGTGCACCGGCCATGCAGGTAGCCGATACGTTTGAAGTTATCAATATGCTTGACGGCGCCGCGCTTGATGCTGTAGTGGCAAAACACCGCCCTGATTTTATTGTGCCTGAAATTGAAGCCATACGCACAGAACGTTTTTATGATTATGAGAAGCATGGAATAACCGTAGTGCCATCAGCCAAAGCGGCAAACTTTACCATGAACCGTAAAGCCATACGCGATCTTGCTGCCAAAGAACTTGGATTACGTACAGCAAATTACCGCTATGCCACATCGGCTGAAGAGTTAAAAAAAGGAGTGATGGAGGTGGGCATGCCGTGTGTCGTAAAGCCGCTTATGTCATCATCAGGTAAAGGACAGTCAACAATAAAGTCAGAAGAAGATATTGAAAAAGCATGGCAATATGCCGTGGAAGGTTCGAGAGGTGATGTGGTTGAGGTTATTGTAGAGGCGTTTGTAAAGTTTGATTCTGAAATTACCCTCTTAACGGTTACCCAAAATAACGGCCCTACGCTGTTTTGTCCGCCGATAGGGCACAGGCAGGAGCGCGGCGATTACCAGGAGAGCTGGCAGCCGGCAATCGTGTCGAATGCAGCTATTGCGGAGGCACAGGATATGGCTCGTAAGGTAACTGAGGCTTTGGGAGGTGCGGGATTGTTTGGGGTAGAGTTCTTTTTGGCAGATGACGGCGTATATTTCTCTGAACTGTCGCCACGCCCTCATGATACCGGTATGGTAACGTTGGCCGGGACACAGAACTTTAATGAGTTTGAACTGCACCTGCGTGCAGTACTCAGCCTTCCTATAGCAGAAATTACGCTGGAAAGGGTAGGCGCCAGCGCCGTAATACTGGCTCAGGGAAACAGTAATAGCCCAACATACTCAGGTATTGAAAAAATTGCAGCATTACCTAAAACTGACTTCAGGATATTTGGTAAGCCTACTGCAAGGCCCTACCGCCGCATGGGGGTTGCGCTTAGCTACGACACAGTTGATACACCTGTAGCTGTAGTAGTAGAAAGGGCTAAGGACGCAGCTACCCTTGTAAATGTTAATAAGTAATAATGGTGCGGGATAATTGTTAAGGCTAAAGAGCTATTTTTACAAAAACTTCTAATAAATATTTACATGAAAAGATTAGCATTTTACCTGGCATTCCTTGCTACAACATTATTAGTGTCATGTGCGGGCAATGGCCCTGAAGGTGCGGCTGAAAGCTTTATTACTCACACCAGCAAAGGAGAGTTTGAAGAAGCAAAGAAATTTTCTACAGAGTCTACAGCGGCTTTTTTATCGATGGCACAGGAATTTGAAGCTGAGCAGCTTAAACAGATGAAAGAAAAGAATAAAGATGTAAAAGTTGAAATTGTATCCAGCGATGTTAAGGACAGTACTGCCACCGTTACCTATAAAGTAAGCGGTTTTGAAGGTGCAAAAAATGAAGACAGCCAGCTTAGCCTGGTTAAGAAAGAAGGTGAATGGAAAGTGGATATGGGCTTTGGCGCACCTCAGGGTCCACCGCCGGCTGCCCAATAATTGCATCAATTATATTAAAGAGCATCATCAAGGTAATTGCTGATGCTTTTTTTGTTGCTGATGGTGAAGGACATGAAATATGAAAACATAGGGAGCGAATGCTTTGTTGCCCCTGCTGAAAAAAATCCTATTTTTGCCATACAAACTAAACTGAACAAAATGAAAGCATATGTATTTCCCGGCCAGGGAGCACAGTTTACAGGAATGGGTAAAGACCTGTATGAAAAATCAGTTGAAGCTAAAGAGCTTTTTGAAAAAGCGAATGATATACTTGGTTTCCGGATAACAGATATTATGTTTGGCGGTACTGCTGATGAACTGAAAGAAACTAAGGTAACACAGCCCGGCGTATTCCTTCATTCGGTTATACTGGCTAAAACATTAGGCGATAATTTTAAACCCGAGATGGTTGCGGGGCACTCACTTGGTGAGTTTTCGGCACTTGTGGCGGCTGGTGCATTGACTTTTGAAGACGGCCTAAAGTTGGTTAGCCAACGTGCACTTGCTATGCAGAAAGCTTGTGAGATAACACCCTCAACTATGGCTGCGGTACTTGGCCTTGAAGATAAGGTAGTTGAAGATGTATGCGAATCTGTAGAAGGGATTGTTGTGGCAGCTAATTATAACTGTCCGGGCCAGCTGGTTATTTCCGGAGAATTATCGGCTGTGGAACGCGCGTGCGAAGCATTAAAGGCTGCGGGTGCCAAAAGGGCGCTAATACTGCCTGTGGGTGGCGCTTTCCACTCGCCTATGATGGAGCCGGCACGCGAAGAGCTTGCCGAAGCCATTGCACAGACAAATTTTTCTAAGCCTGTTTGCCCCGTATATCAAAATGTGCCGGCAACAGCCGTGACCGACCCTGAAGAGATAAAAGCCAACCTGATAATACAATTAACCGCTCCGGTGAAATGGACACAAAGCGTGCAGAATATGATAGCTGACGGAGCCAGCCAATTCATAGAAGTTGGCCCCGGCAATGTGCTGCAGGGGCTGGTGAAGAAAATAAACAAAGACGTTCAAACTGCCGCGGCAGAATAACATTTCCTGTAATATTAAACTAAAATATCCTCCATATGGTAATTATGGAGGATTTTTATTTACATTAAATTAATGTCTGCACAAGCAACCTTTCCAAGTAATATGAGTCTGCAATAAACATACCAAGCCTATGAGCCGCCTAAATATAGTAGTGATACTTCTTGTAGCATTAAGTGTAACATCATGCGCTACAATTGTAAGCCGTAAAACCTATACCGCTAAGTTTACATCGGATGTGCCAAATGCACGCGCTAAAATTAACGACAGCATATATACTCTTCCGGCAAAAGTAAGGCTTCAGCGTTCTGAAGAGGACCTTCCTGTTACACTTATTACTGATACGCTGACGAAAGATTTTATCCTCAAGGCCGGGCACAGCCCGCAGTTTGCATTTGGTAATTTAATTTTTATGCAGCTTTCGCCGGTAGGCTATGCGGTAGATTATACCAACAAAAAAAGGTTTTACTACGGAAAATCGATTGACCTGGACATTAATGATTCTGCCAGTGTCTTAACGCCGCTGCCTGACAAAATGGTTGCGAGGTACGTAGGGCAAAATTTGCCTGTACCACAAAAAGGACAAATTTTCGCCGAGTTTTCAGTCCCTTTGGCTAATAATCTTTATATGCAGCCGCGAAATGAGCCAAAGGAAAGCCTTTATGGAATGTTTGGTATATCAGCAGGGCTTAGTTACTACTACAGCAATAGCAAATATTTGTACGCAGGCGCAAATTTGGCTACTGATTTCGGCGCTGACATCTACATGGATACAGACGGAGCTGTTCAGTCAGCTTATGCCGCCAATTTTACGGTTACAGATAATTTTCAGCTTAAGCGCTTTACTGTAGGCTATGGCCTTAACTATGCAATTTACACTTGGAAATTGTCCAACAGCGACTATGTCTGGCCTCCTAACCAGGAGCCTGTTATGTATCATTCAGATGACCTCAGGCCTTCCCTTACCAAAAGAAACCACGCATTTGGGGCTACGGCAAACTTGTATCACCAAATAAATAAGTTTCTGCACATAGGCCTCATCTACAGCCCAACGTTCTACAGTACTTTTCCATCTCCAGGATTTATGTACCAGCATAGCATCAACCTTGATTTAAGGTTTAAGCTAAGGCTGAAGAAGTAGTGAAGAAGTTGATTTGGCTGACAGTTAAACTTTAGGTAAATTATAAAAACACGCCACAGCTGTATCTCATCTCACAACATTTATAATTATCTTTGTGCTGTAAATCCTAAAGTTATGTTTGGAATAGGAGGAGGAGAATTATTCTTCATTATACTTGTGGTGCTTATGCTGTTTGGCTCTGATAAGGTGCCGGAGATTGCGCGCAACCTTGGACGTGGCATGCAGCAGCTTAAAAACGCGACGAACGATATTAAGAGCGAGATACACAAAAGTGCCGATGTTGAAGAGTTGAAGAAGACATTTACTGAGATAGGCACTAACGATATGGCCCATGATGTGCAGCGTGAAATTGATCAGGTGAAGCAGGATATTGAAAACATGCAGGGACCGATAAAAAGACAACATTAATGCTGGATAAGCTTCTTGAAATAGACAGGGACCTGTTTGTATGGTTAAACGCCCTTGGCTCTGAGCCTTTTGATGGTTTTTGGCTGTTTATTACCAAACAATTTAATTGGGCGCCAATTTTTGCAATTATTCTTTACCTTGCTTTTAAAAGGCTGGGCTGGAAACATGCGGTATTGGTTATTGTTCTGATAGCGCTTTTGGTTACCATAACCGACCAGACTACCAACCTTATAAAAAATTCATTCCAAAGGCTCCGGCCGGGCAATGACCCTCTAATAGGCCACTTAATCAGGGCTGTCCAAAAACGTAACTCCTTCAGTTTTATATCCGGGCACGCCTCAAGCTCTATGGCTTCAGCATACTTTTTGTTCAGGGTGTTAAGGCCATACCTTAAGTACATGGGCTTTATATTCCTGTGGCCGCTGGTATTTGCCTACAGCAGGATATACCTTGGGTTGCATTACCCCGGCGATATTTTAGTAGGATATATGTGGGGGCTTCTTACAGCAAGCCTCATGCTGCTGCTGTATCGCTACCTCAGGGATAAATGGTTCCCTGAGAAAGAGCAATTAGATCACCCTACTAACAGTGAGCCCGTCTCTGATAGGTAATAATACTGTTTCAACCCTTGGGTCATCTTTCAGCAGTTTATTATAATCCAGCAGTACCTGTGTACTTTTGTCGTTAGCTTTTACCGTTTCCAGCACTTTGCCGCTCCACAATACATTGTCTGATAGTATCACACCACCTTTATTCATCATAGGCATTATCAGGTTAAAATAATTGGGGTAGTTCTGTTTATCGGCATCAATAAAAACCAGGTCAAACTTTTTATTTAGGGTTGGTATTATCTCTAATGCATCA
>JAEWKB010000150.1 GCA_023386255.1 Bacteroidota bacterium | reverse complement strand
TCCATGATAGTATTGGCTACCTCGTCTGATGTATTGTACCGACGGATAATCTCTACCAGTTTCATGATGGGCACCGGGTTCATAAAGTGCATGCCAATTACTTTATCCTGGCGTGTTGTTACGGCAGCAATCTGCGTAATAGAGATAGATGAAGTGTTAGTTGCTAAGATAGTTTTTTCATCACAAACTTCATTCAGCTGCTTGAAGATGTTCAGTTTCAGTTCTACATTTTCAGTAGCGGCTTCTACCACAAGGTCTGCATTTACTACGCCATCTTTTATATCAGTATAAGTAATGATATTGCCTATAGTATTGGCTTTATCCTGCTCTGTTATAGTGCCTTTAGCCACCATGCGGTCTAGATTTCCCGCAATGGTTGCCATGCCTTTGTCAAGTGATTTTTCAGAAATATCAATAAGCTTCACGCTGTACCCGCTTTGCGCAAAAGTATGTGCAATGCCGTTACCCATTGTTCCTGCGCCTATTACTGCAATGTTTTTCATTATTTTGTATTTGTTTGTATTTGCTGTTTTTGTTTGTTCAGTGATTGTATTATCTGTTCCTCTTCATCTGTAAGAACTATTGAATTGTTTTTAAGCCAAAACTCTTCGGTATAATTGCTGCCGCGTTCATATAATGTACGTTCATCATACTGGTCTTTCTTTACAAAGTCGGCTTCATTTGTGCTGTAGTTTGTAACTATCATGTCGCTTTTAAAGCGGTAGGTGTTGTCATACTTTTTATTCCACACATGTACTACTCCGGAAAGGTAAAAGTAGGAAGGGAGATACAGCCCGTTTACAACCTTAAAGGAACTCTTATATTCTAAAAGATTAATAGTATAGCGTGCCAGTATTACATTTACAGCGTGCGCATATTGTGCCAGTTCAGGCACAGCTTTAATCTCAATATCAAGTATTATATTTCTGTCGGGATTATAAATGACAGATATGTTATACAAATCATCTTTAACTCCGGCTTTTGGCGTAAAAGATATTAATGCAAGTGGCTGGTTACTGACTGTTTTTAAGGATTTAATGACATAGTCATAGTTTTTATACACCTTCTTTTTGTGGAATATCTGCCTGAATACCAAAAAATTAGATTCAATATCCATAGCGTCAACCACGCTTGGACCAATGCCCCGCACCGCGCCTTCGGTAAAAGTATCCAGTTCTACAGCACGGCTTTGCTTCACTACAATGCCTGACTTAAGATCGTCTTTTTTTCTATACAGATTGTAGTTCACAAGCCCGTCGGCAAATTTGGTGTTCTTGTTGTTGATCTTTATAAATTCCCTGTAATATGTGTTTAGGACAACCGGCGTTTTTAATTGCTGAATTGAGCTCTTAATGAGCTTGTTCATAAACTCATCAATAGGAGTGTTTATGATTACAACCTCATCCAGTTCAAAATCTTTGGGTTCAAGATAAAATATGCCATCAGCAGGAGGGGTGGCTGTAGTTGAAGAATAGGGCGCATAGCCCAAGCAGGAAAATACTATTTTTTTTGTTGATACAGCGCACGCCAGCGAAAATGATCCTTCATCATTCGTAATGGTTACCCATTTACCGTCATCAGATGATACCGTGACATGGCTTAGCGGCTGATTGCTTGTAATATCTTTTACAACACCTTTAATCACTACGCTTTGCGCGGTTGCGGTAGCGGCAGATAGTGTAATGAGCAGTACCAACAGCTTTTTTATCATAGATTTTATTTTTTAAAACAATCAATTATCTGGTAGGCAATGCGCAGCGCCTCTGTGCCGTCCTCCAGCGTTACCACTGGCTCAGTACCGGTAGTTATTGCATCGGCAAAGGTTTCAAGTTCATCAAGTATCGCATTGTTTTGGTGTACATCAGGATTGTCAAAATATATTTGTTTTTTCACACCCTCGGCATTTTGCAATATCATGTCAAAATCTCCCGGGTTTTCAGGTGCGTCCTTCATCTTCACTACCTCACAAACCTTATCTAAAAAGTCAACTGAAATATAGGCATCCTTTTGGAAGAAACGTGATTTACGCATGTTTTTCAGCGAGATACGGCTTGAGGTGAGGTTGGCCACGCATCCGTTCTCAAATTCAATGCGTGCATTGGCAATATCGGGTGTTTCGCTTATAACTGATACAGCGCTTGCATTTATGTTCTTAACTTTTGATTTTACAACACTTAGTATCGCATCAATATCATGAATCATAAGGTCCAGTACTACAGGCACATCTGTACCGCGGGGGTTAAACTCTGCCAGCCTGTGTGTTTCTACGAACATAGGGTTTTGTATCATGTTCTTGGTAGCAATAAAAGCAGGGTTAAACCGCTCTACATGGCCCACTTGGCCTTTTACATTATACTGTTTAGCCAGCTTTATTATCTCTTCAGCTTCTTCAATCGTGTTGGCTATAGGTTTTTCAATAAAAACATGCTTTCCCGCTTCAATGGCTTCTTTGGCACAGTCAAAATGAGAGAGGGTAGGGGTTACTATGTCTACAACATCCACTGCTTCAATAAGTTCAGTAATGGTGTCAAACTTTTTATAGCCAAACTCCTGCGCAACTTTATCAGCGTTAGTACTGTCAGGGTCATAAAAGCCCGTAAGTTCATATTTTTCGGATTGGTTCAGCAGGCGAAGGTGGATTTTACCAAGGTGGCCGGCGCCTAATACTCCAACTTTTAACATACAACTATATTTTAAACAAAAATAGCATTATTTGGCTTCAAATTCTAAAACCGCTTTAAAATAATAGCTACAGGATTTAAGGATTTATTAACATTTTTAAAATGATGGCTATGGCAGGTTTTTCTATCACAAAATGTTTTCTATTTTAGCCAAAAATTCTATCCTACACCGTGAAAGATACTGCCAAACACCAGGGACTTCGTAATCAGCTTGTATCCGTACTGGAACAAAAAGGCATAACCGACAAAAATGTTCTGGACGCGATAAAAAAGATTCCGCGCCACCTTTTTATGGAATCTTCTTTTGAAGATTTTGCTTATCAGGACAAAGCTTTCCCGATAGGTGCGGGACAAACTATTTCACAACCTTATACTGTAGCTTTCCAGTCGCAGTTGCTTGAAGTAAAGAAAGACCATAAAGTGCTTGAAATAGGAACAGGATCGGGTTACCAGACGGCCATTTTATGGGCTATGGGAGCCAAGGTGTATAGCGTGGAAAGGCAGAATGAGCTTTTTAAAACCACTTCGCTATTGCTGCCCAAGCTTGGCATACGGCCTAAGCACCTCTCTTTTGGCGATGGTTACAAGGGGCTGCCTAATTATGCCCCTTTTGACAGTATTATTGTAACCGCCGGAGCACCTGTAATACCTAAACCGCTTATGGCACAGCTTAAATTGGGCGGAAGGCTCGTAATACCGCTGGGAGATGAAAAACAGATAATGACGATGCTTATTAGGAAAAGCGAAACGCAGTTTGAAAAGCATGAGTTTGGCGAGTTCAGGTTTGTGCCGCTGCTTGAAAATAAAAACTAACCCCCAATATATTATGAAGAAGATTTTTTTAGGCATGTTGCTATTAACAGCAACGTTGCTACAGGCGCAAAGCACTGACAAAGTGTGGAACCTGCTATTAACCAATAAGCGCAGCGATGCACGTGTATTGTTTGACAAGACCTTTAAAGGCAAAACCAACAGCAGTATAGAGCTGTTAGTGCTGGATGCCATGATAAAGCAGGAGCAGGGGCAGATATATTTTGATGAAACTTTCTTAAAGCAGTTCATCACCTTAAAAGATCATGAGCATTACCTATATCCTGTATGGTACCAGGCTTTTGCTATGGGTAATCCTAATTTATCCGGGTATGACGACCTGGTGTTTAAAAAGATTGATTACCTGGCAGGGCTTCCACAGTTTGCTAACAATCAGTTTGTTACCTACAATAAAGCCGTTTTTGACAGGAAAAGGTTTAATTATACAGGTTATTCAGAAAATATAAACAAACTCGGGTCAATACAAAACTGGCAGTACTGTGGTGTTTTTGAGAACCTTAACGGGAGCGGCATGAACACTGATTACGAGCCGGAAACTTATGCTAAAAATGATAAAACTTTTAATGCCAACAGCAATGGCATTATTAACTGGTATGTGCCTGCTATAAAACAGAATGAAGGCTTTCACTTCTACATTAATGAAGAAGAATACGGCAACGGGGTTATTTATGCGCAAACCTTTATAGAATCGGACACTGACAGGGAAGTGCTGCTTAATTTTGGGGCAAGCGGCCCGCTTAAGATTTTTGTAAACGATGTTGAAGCTTACAGTAACGACCTGATACAAAGGACTGATCTTAACGCGTACCTTATAAAGTTTAACCTTAAAAAAGGGATGAACAGGCTATTGCTAAAATCATCAACTACCGGCAATCATGATTATTTTTTTGCATCGGTTAAGGACTTAGAGGGCAGGCCGCTTCCACAGCTTGTTTACTATGACAGTTACAGGCCATATGTAAAAGTACAGGCATCTGACGTTAATGCTACAGAAGTTACCCCACAGTTTGAACAATATCTTATTGATAAAATAAGCCAGAACCCTGACAACCCTTTCTACAGGATATTGCTTTTTGATGCTTATACTAATAATCATAAAACGGAGCAGGCCTATGAAGTTTTGGAAAGCCTTTCGGCAAAATATCCGCAGAGCTCGATGCTGAACGTGCGCCTTATTAATATGTACAATACTGTAGGTGAAACCGAAAGAGCCGAAGAGCTGGCTAAAAATATAATGGTTAATGACGAGAGCTATTACTATACCCTTGCCAGTAAGTTCCAGGATGGCGACTGGCTGGAGTCAGCATCTATGCAGGAGCTTGAAAAGTACCACAGCCGCGCCGAAAAGCTTATTTCTCCACACTTTGCACTTCTTTATGAATATTTTATTGCATCACGCAAGCAGGATATTGATATGCTCCTGAAAAAAGCAGATGAAATTATTGCTGTATCGCACAATAACGACAGGTTTATAAACAGTTTTTCGCAGCTGCATACCAGCCTTAAGGGTAATAAAGATAAAACAATAGCCATATTGAAAGACCTTACTTCCCGCATTGAGAATTTTGGCGCCGAAAATGCACTTATTTCGTACTACCACAACAGCGGGAGCAAGGAAGATGCCAGGAAGCTGATAAACAAACGCATTGAAAATTATCCATACTTCAACGATATGTATGCTGATGCAATAGCTGTTGCTAACGGGGCAAACAACTATGAGGAGGCTCTTAAATATATTGAGATAGGGCTGAAAAATTTCCCTTACTCATTCCAGTTGCTTGAGAAGAAAGGGGTAAGTTTTAATGCTTTAAAAAACTCTAAGGATGCAGAGAAATATTACAGGGAGTCACTGCGTTACCATTCGTCAAATTCAACATTGCGCAAAGCCTTGTATGACCTTACCAAAACACCTGATGAAATAGAGCAGGTGGCCACTAAAGATGTTTACAGCATTATAAAGCAGCGCCGTAACTCTAAAATGCCTACCGATAACGGCGTTAATATTCTGCTTGATGAATACATTGTGAACATATTGCCGGAAGGAAGCAGGAAAACCAAGGTAACCTACATTTATGAAGTTGTTGCCGAAAACGGGATTGAAAACTTAAAGGAATACAGCCTGGGGGAGAGTAATTTTAACATTATTAAAGCTGAAATAGTAAAACCTGACGGTACTATTGTACCTGCTGATACGAATTATGATGATCTGGTATTTACAAACCTTAAGGTTAATGACGTTGTACTGGTGCAGTATGAAAAGATAAATAACAGCTACGGCAGGTTTTACAAAGATTTTACCATTGCCTACACCTTTAACGGAGTTTATCCTTCAAGGCAAACTGTTCTGGGCATAATACACCCGGCTGATGTAACATTTGCTTATGATGTTACAAATGGTGCAATACCTGCAAAAACAAAGAAACTGAACGACCGTACTTACGTATCGTGGGAACGGAAAGATGTGCAAGCCCTGCCACTTGAAGAGCAGTATTCTCCTGCCTTTAGCGATGTTGCCAATCAAATACGGATAAGCTCCATAAAAAGCTGGTCGGATATTTCGAACTGGTATGCTGACCTTGTGAAGAAAAACATGAAAACTGACAATGTGGTGCTTAAAGCCTACAACCAGATTTTCCCACAAGGCACTGCTGGGCTTTCCCAACATGAAATTGCCTACAGGATATACAAATACATAGAAGAGAACATAACGTATAGCTCGCTTGACTTCAGGCAAAGTGGTTATGTGCCGCAAAAGCCCTCTAAAACTATAACAACAAGGCTGGGCGATTGTAAGGACCTTTCTACGCTGTTTGTTACGCTGGCCGAACGCGCAGGGCTTAAGGCTAACCTGGTACTGGTATCAACTAACGACAATGGTGTTAAGGTGCTTAAGCTGCCAAGTATTGATTTTAACCATTGTATTGTAAAGGTACAGCTGGACGGTAAAGACCATTACCTTGAAATGACCAATAATTACCTGCCCTTTAAAGCCATGCCATTTAGCCTGTACAATGCCAAAGCCCTTGTAATCTCCTTTGATAAGACAGAAAATGAAAAGTCAGGTATTATAAACCTTAACTTTAACAATGCACTGCCTAATACCATTACCAACAAAACAGCCGTAACTATTGATGAAAATTCCAAATCATTTACAGTAACGCAAAAATTTACCGGCAGCATCAAATCCTACTATAACGAATTATTTTCGGGTGATACTACTGATGAGGTGCGCAAAAAAGAATTTGAGGAGAACCTGAATGGAAAACTTGATAAAACAATTTCATTCGGCTCTGCCAAACTTCTGGAAAATGAGCGTTTTGGAGAAAGCATAGCTTTTGAAACTAAATTTAGCATATCAGAAAAGGTACAGTCAGTTGGCAGCCTTAAAATCTGCCAGGTGCCCTATATTGATAAGATATATACCCGCGATATAATTGCAGGTGAAAAGCGGAACTTTGATATTAACTACACAAGTTATGAAAACTGTAAGCTTTACAACACCGAAGTTGTTTTAAACATTGCTGAAGGCAAAAAGTTCGTAGAAGTACCTGCCGATGCTGAACTTACTTACAAAGGGCACAAATACAGCCTGAAGTTTACGCTGGCGGCGCCAAATGCGCTGAAGGTGGTACGAACCGCAACTGTAGCATGGGATGACATAACAGCTGCCGAATATCCTGAATTCAAGAAATTTGTTGAGGCGGTTATAGCTGCCGAGGAACAGGTAGCAGGATTTAAGTAGTAAAAAAGCCGGCATTGCCGGCTTTTTTATTTAAACTCTTTCTTTATCCTGTCAAGGTCGCGCTTTGTATCGCGCTCTTTCATAGTTTCGCGCTTGTCGTAGTTCTTTTTACCGCGGCAAAGTCCTATTTCCAGCTTTGCTATTCCCTTTTCATTGGTGAACAGCCGCAGCGGTATTATCGTTAGGCCCTTATTCTGTACGCTTTTTTCAAGGTTTTTAAGCTCCTTTTTATTCAGCAGCAGCTTTCTTTCGCTTTTGGGCATGTGGCTGAAGCTTCGGCTGTAGGCGTACTCCTCAATATTGCTGTTTATAACAAAAAGTTCATGGTTCTGGAATTCGCAAAAGCTTTCGGCAATAGAGGCTTTACCCAGCCGGATAGACTTGATTTCAGATCCTGCAAGTACCATACCCGCGGTGTACTTTTCAAGTATCTCATATTCAAAGCGGGCTCGCCTGTTTAGTATGTTTACCGTTTTTTGCATAAGGACAGCAAAGGTAAGTACAATACTTTAAAGCAGCAACTATTACCACGGCTACATTTTTACCATCTGGTGCGAGATGTTGTCTCCTGTTATGGTAATAATGTAAAGGTTGCCAAATTCATCTTCTTTTATATCAGGATATACA
>JAEWKB010000145.1 GCA_023386255.1 Bacteroidota bacterium | reverse complement strand
AGGTAGGGTTGCGGAGGCTTAGGGTTGCGGGCGTGTTTCAGTTACCCTTCTGAGCTTATCGAAAGCTAATAATAACGACGCGATTAAATCAACAACTCCGAAGGCAGCTTCGGAGTTTTTTTATGTCCCGCATTGGCACATAATTAGCCTGTAAGTTGCTATAGAATATCTCTATGGTAAAATATTTAGTATTTGAAATCCAAAATATTATACGACTTAATATAAAGTATAAGTTAAATACTTAGCCAATTGGTTAAAATTTGTTTTCCATGTGGTGTAAGCACTGATTCCGGATGAAACTGTACCCCTTTTACATCAAAAATTTTATGGCGGAGCGACATCACCTGGCCATCCTGGTCAACAGATGTTACTTCTAAAACATCGGGTAATGTAGTTGGGTCAACACTCCAGGAGTGATACCGCCCTACCTCAATTTGAGGGGGCAGCCCTTTAAAAAGAATTTCATCATCAACAACAATATCTATAGTGGCGGCCACGCCATGATGCACCGTGTTAAGATTGATAAGGCTGCCGCCAAACACCTCTGCAATGGCCTGTTGGCCGAGGCATATGCCTAAAATACTTTTGGTAGAGGCATAGGTTTGTAAAACATCAAGTAATTTACCTGCTTCCTGCGGTATGCCGGGGCCGGGAGAAAGCAGTAACTTGTCAAAGTGTTTGGGGTCTTCAGGTGTTACTTCATCATTTAGCAGTACTTTCACCTTTGCATCAAGGCTTTCCAGGTAGTGTACAAGGTTATAGGTAAAGCTGTCGTAATTGTCTATTACAAGGATGTTTTTCATTGTACAAAGGTAGGAATATTGTTTATTCCGCTTCGGACTACGCTATACAGTTATTGCGGTGAGTACTACGAGCAATCTTCCTGTTGAAGAATTTGTGGCGTTTTCAACAGGCTCAACGTGACTTACTCATGCTGTTAAACAGCATATAGCTGCTCAGTCTGCGCTTTCGTGGTCAGTGTTTCACAAAATCATGTTTTACAATGCTGCGGGAATATAAATATTGAAAGTGGCTCCCTGGCCGGGGCGGCCGGAGGCAGTAATGCGGCCATTGTGGTTGTCTATAATTTTCTTTACAATAGCCAGGCCTATACCGGTACCGCTGAAATGGTTCTTATCGTTAAGCCTTTGGAAAAGCATGAATATCTTTTCGGCATACTGCTGCTCAAACCCAATGCCATTGTCTGCTACTGAAATATGGTAGTGTTTGCCTTTGCTCTTCAGTTGCAGGTTTTCAATCTCTGCATCGGTAACTACATTGCAGCGTACCGTAATATGCGGCGGAACACCCGGCTTTGCAAATTTAATAGAATTAGTGAATAGGTTTTGCAACAGCTGCCTGAATTGGAAAGGTATGATGTTCAGTGTGCACATAGTGCCTACTTCAATAATTGCTTCATGTTTACGCAGCTCTTCGCCAAGGTCTTCTTTTACCTGTTGGATAAGATCTTCAAGGTTAGTTTGCTTCAGGCTTTTCTCTGCCATATCGGCACGGGAGTAGGTTAGCAGGTCATTTATGAGTGCCTGCATCCGCCCGGCAGCGCTCTTTATCCTGGTAAAATAATCTTGCGCCCTTTCTGATAAGCCTGCACTTTCCTTTTCAGTTATCATGGAAGAAAGCGTCTGTATCTTGCGTAGCGGTTCCTGCAGGTCGTGGCTTGATATGTAAGCGAAAGCTTCCAGTTCTTTGTTGGCACGGGCAAGCACCTCATTGCTCTCCTTCAGCTCCCGGGTATGCTCTTCAACTTTAACTTCCAGGGCATTTATAAAAGCACGGTCCTTATGATACTGAATCTCAATCAGCTTTATCTGTTCGTTTTTTGAAAGGTACAGCGCAATAAGCTGGCTGAAAAGCCCCAGCATCCCGGCAACGGCTTCTTTATTCAATTGCTTCGGCTGTGGGTCTATTGCAAAAAGGCTCCCGAAATAGCGTCCGTCTTTCCGGAACACCGGCACCGATACATAGCTTTTAAACCTATAGGTGGCAGGAGTAATGTGGTTGCAATACTGAGGATCTTTTTCTACATTTTCAATAACCAGTGGCTGTGCTGTAACCTTGAGCTCATTGCAAAGTGTGGTATTTACATCCAGCTGGTCGCCGGGCTGCAGGCCCATGTTTATGGTATCGTTAGCGCTGCATACTACCCAGTGCTCATCGGTAACACGGGCAACGGCGGCAAACCCCATTCCGGTGGTTTGGCACAGCACATTAAGCATGGTAGGTACAATCTGAAGGCCGGCTATATCCTCTACATCATTCTTCAGTTCATCAGGCAGGGCAGTCATAAAATAAAAAAAGAAGTTTTCGGCAGCTAAAATAAATAAAACTTACCAGATGAGGCTGTTAAATTTAAGTTTCATAAAAAAGAAAAACCCTGCTTTTGCAGGGTTTTTACTTCAATTTAAATTCTAAGATTAAAATACCAGGTTTACGGTAAGCTCGAAGTCATCGTAAATGGCAGCATCACCTAAACCGTCAAAAACACTTCCTGATTTGTAGGTAATGTTATATTTAGTCCTGTCTACTTTAAACGCAGTAGTTGCAGAATTCTTGTTCACGGTAAGGTCAAAAGTTACCGGCTTAGTTATGTTTTTTATGGTAAGGTCGGCAGTAACAGTGTAAACGTTTGCTGATTTAGCCTTAACTGATTTGAAAACAAGCTTAGAAGTTGGGAATTTAGCAGTACCGAAGAAATCGTCAGCCTTAAGGTGTCCTTCCAGTTTTTCTTTACCTTCACCAGCCTTAAGGTCGGTCACGTTAA
>JAEWKB010000066.1 GCA_023386255.1 Bacteroidota bacterium | reverse complement strand
GCCTCTTTTGATGTGTTCATCCGCCTTAATAAAAAGGACATTCCTTACTTTAAATATTCGCATCCCGTTAAACATTTTTATGACCATGCCGCCCAAACGGTTATGCTGCTCATAAACCGCAATAAGAATCGCCTGGTAAAGGAATTGTCTAACAATGGTGAGCTTATGGTACTGCTTACCCACTCTACCCACCGAAGCTTAAATGACAAGGAAAAGAAAAAGGTAAAAAAACAATTGCTTGAAATATGTAAAACGGTGCCATCGCTTACTATATTCCTGCTCCCCGGGGGTAGCCTGCTGCTGCCCCTGCTCATTAAATTCATACCGCAGCTATTACCAAGCATGTTTAATGAGAATTTGGAGAAGGAGTAATCGTTATTAATAATTAAAGCCGCACTTCGACAAGCTCAGTGTGACTTCAATAATTTTAACTTCATTTCAGGTTTACTACAAAAAAAACTGCCCCGTTTCGGGGGCAGCTCATGACCTTCTTATTACCATTAAAACCTAAGGCGGTCAACCTTATCCATATCATTGTTATCGCAAAAGTTAACTTCAAGGTCTTTTACAATACCGGTATCAAGCCCGTACACCCATCCGTGCAGGCAAAGTTCCTGCCCGTTGGCCCATGCGCCCTGCACTATTGATGTTTTTGCCAGGTGCATAACCTGCTCTTTTACATTTATTTCTACAAATGCCTTGAAACGGTCATTCTCATCAATTATAGAATCAAGGTATTGTCGGTTGTGCCTGTACGCATCTTTAATATGGCGAATCCAGTTGTCAATAAGGCCTATAGAACTGTTGCCCATAGCCGCTTTTACGCCGCCGCAGCCGTAGTGGCCGCACACAATAACGTGTTTTACCTTAAGTACATTCACCGCATAATCCAGCACGCTAAGCATGTTCATGTCTGAATGTACAACCATGTTGGCAATGTTACGGTGCACAAATACCTCACCCGGCTGCGCGCCTATAACTTCGTTAGCCGGTACCCGGCTGTCTGAACAACCTATCCATAACAAAGGCGGCTGCTGCCCATGTGCAAGCTTTTCAAAATACTCGGGGTCCTGGCTTAGTTTAGTTTCCGACCAAATTTTATTGTTGTCTAATATCTTCTTATAAAAATCTGAACTCATTGTTTTATTGTTGTTTATTTACTGATCTATCTTAATTCGTTGTGAGGTTTCTGTTTTTCTTCATGCTCTACAAACACGTTCTTCATAGGCGTGTTTTCCAGTTCATAGGCTTCTTTAAAGCCCACCAGCAGTACCTCAATATTTTCTTCTTTTGCTTTTACATCCTTAAATTCCTGTATCAGGTCAAGTACATCATGCGCAATATATACCGTGTCTGACGCATTTATTATAACCTTTGAATTACCGGGTATATCACCAAGGGTAGATTTTATTGCAGCCTTATTAAGGAAAGATACTTCCTGGGCAAGATCAATGTGTATTACGTCACCCTTAGTATACTCTTCTTTCCTGAAATTATAAGCTCTTTTTAAATTACCACGCAGTATAAAGATAATACTTATAAAAATACCAAGGCCTACGCCATACAATAATCCGAAAGCTACCACTGCCACAAGCGTTGCAATGAAAGGAATGAACTGGTACTTGCCTTTAGCCCAGAAATGCTTCAGCTTGGCCGGGCTAGCCAGTTTATAACCTACCAGCAAAAGCACGGCAGCAAGTGTAGCCAGCGGGATGAGGTTAAGCACAAAAGGTATGGTAAGTACACAAATTAATAAAAGAGAACCATGTATTATGGTAGACATTTTGGTTTTAGCCCCGGCATTGGCATTGGCCGACGAACGCACTACAACTGATGTCATTGGCAAGCCGCCTATAAGGCCGCTAAGCATGTTGCCTATACCCTGTGCCCTAAGCTCAACATTCGTGTCGGTGTAGCGTTTTTGCACGTCCATACGGTCAGACGCCTCTATGCAAAGCAATGTTTCTATAGAAGCCACAACGGCAATGGTAGCGGCGGTTATCCATACCTGCGGGTTGCCTATACCTGCAAAATCGGGCATAACAAGCAACTGCTTCACGTCATCAAACGACTGTATTACGGGCAGCTTTACCAGGTGCTCGCTTTCAAGCGCCAGTCCGCTTCCTGATGATTTAAAGAACTCATTAAGTGCAACACCTGTAGCCACTGCAACCAGCGCTCCGGGTACAACTTTAAGCTTTTTAAGTGCCGGTACCTTATCCCAGGCTATAAGTATGGCCAGCGATATTAGTGTGATAATTATGGCGCCTGTTTCAAAACGTTGGATAATTTCCGGAATATCTGAAAACGGATTGGTACCATCCATCCTGAAGAACTGTTCGTTACCTTCAAAATCCTTATCATACCCTACGGCATGCTCCAGCTGCGTAATGATGATGATAACGCCTATACCGGCAAGCATACCTTCAATTACGTTAGAGGGGAAATAATTAGAAATGCTGCCTGCCTTTATAAAGCCCAGCACAAGCTGCATGGCTCCCGCAAGGAACACGGCAAGCAGGAAAAGCTCGAACGAACCAAATGATGTGATTGCTGCCAGAACAATAGAGGTGAGCCCGGCAGCAGGCCCCGACACACTTATGTGAGATTTACTGAGTGAACCTATAACAATACCGCCTATAATGCCGGCTATAATACCTGAAAGCGGCGGAGCGCCCGAAGCTATAGCAATACCCAGGCACAGAGGCAATGCTACCAAAAATACCACCAGGCCTGAGGGAAAATCAGACCGGAGGCTGCCAAAAAGATTAACCTTTTTTGTCATACCGATAAATATATAATACAATTAAATAGTAAATGTGCGTACACATTCATGTTGTGCCCATTGGGCAAGGTTGATTGATTGTATTATATATTTTCGGGAGGAGGCGAGAAAATCTCTTCAAAAACATTATCATGCCTTTGAAGGTTTTCTGAATTTATCTTTGTAAATATCCCCGAAATTTCAGGAAAATGATAGTCCAAATGAAGTGTGTGGTAAACCACCACTTCCTTCACCTCTTTATGGACTTCTTCTTCGGTAAGGCTGTATGCAATAGACACATCTGCATCGTCTTCCACAAGGCTCACTATTGTTGGAGCCGACAGGAAAGACAGAAACACGAAAAGTACTATTTTTACCAGAAATCTCATCAGCGCAAAGATATCGAATTATTTAAATTAATTCTATGTAAGGCGCAGTTTTATCTTAAATTTCCTCGTCACTCCAGGCCTTCATCATCCAGATGGTTTTCTCCTGTTCGGTAATAAAGTCGCTCATCATAGAGTTGGTGCCCTCATCGCCAATATTGGCAGATTCTTCCAATATCACTCTCTCAATTTTTAAAAGATTTGAAAGTGATGACATTATAAGATGTACTGCCTCTGTATCTTTGGTAATATTGCGGCCTACTTCCAGCCTGTTGTTCTTAATGTAATCTTCAAAAGAATGAAGCGGGGTAAACCCAAGGGTAAGTATGCGTTCGGCTATAATATCTATCTTTTCCTGCGCGTCATTATATAGCTCCTCAAACTTTACGTGGAGGTCAAAAAAACGCTTGCCGCGTATGTTCCAGTGCAGGCCCCGCAGGTTTTGGTAATACACCTGGAAGTTTGACAAATGTATATTGAGTTCTGCTGCAATAAGCTCAGTTTCTTTTACAGGCAGGCCTAAAATGTTTACGTCTGTATTTTCGTTTTGTGCTTTCATGGGTTGATTTTGTTTTGTTACCATCAAAGTTAGAAAAAAATAAAGCCGGAGGCTATAGGTAATATCAATCCTTTTTATAAATTTATCATAAAAATTTATATAGAATGACAATCACGCAATTATACTATGTGCTGGCTGTTGCCGAACATAAAAACTTTACGCTGGCTGCCGAAAAATGCTTTGTAACCCAACCTACCC
>JAEWKB010000045.1 GCA_023386255.1 Bacteroidota bacterium | reverse complement strand
CTCGGGCCAATCATCTTGATAAGAGGTTGCTTGCAATACCGGAAGGGCTGCACAAAGAGAAAAAGCTGCCTAATATGGCTATTATCCTTAATGATACCAACATTAAAAAAGCTTACGGCTATGGCTACGGTTATGGGTATGGTTATGGTTACGGCTATGGCTACGGTTACGGCTACGGGCCTGAAGTTGAAAAGAAGAAAACGCTGTGGCAGCGTATCTTCAGGAGATAACAATAAATTTAAATCTACTTTACACAATTCCGTTTTTACCGGCTAAAAACGGAATTGTTATTTATGGCCTTTTCTAAAGCAGCTGTCTTTTTCAATTGTACTTTACTTTTAAACGCTTCTACATGCCTTTGGTGATGTACATCAGACCCTGTAAATTCAATCATACCTGCCCCAAGCAGGTCTTTAGCAGCCAGTAAAACAGCCTTTCCGTAATAACCTGTTACCGAGAGCAGGTTTAGCTGGAACAAGCATCCCGCTTTCATTAGCTTTTTGTATTCATCCATTTTACCGTGGTAAAACAGGTAACGCTCCGGGTGGGCCATAACAGGCTTATAATCATTTACCTGTAGTTCGAAAATTATATCATATAACTGTAAGGGCGGATTCAGGTATGACATCTCTACCAATACATACTTATCCTTGAGGGTGAGCAGCGGCTCATTGCGTACAAGTTTTAAAAACGTATCGTCAATAAGGTATTCGGCAGCAGCCTTAAAAGGTACATCAATACGGTTGTCATGTAGCAGGGTAGTAGTGGCTGCTTCTTTCTTTTCAATATGCTCACGTGTGTTATTCCAAACTCCGGTTAAAATATGAGGTGTTGTAATGAAATTGCTAAAGCCATACTCCCTGAGGCTATTTATTAGTAATAGAGTATCCTTATCATCCTTTGCGCCGTCATCAATGCCGGGCAGCAGGTGAGAGTGGATGTCAACATAATCATCCGGTATTAGGTCGGCTAAACTGAGCTTTGGCTTGCTGAAAAATAACACGTCAGGTGATTTTGGTTATAGTAAAGATAGGTTTTTCTTTTTCTTTTGTCGTATTGAAAAGGAACTATGATAAATCCTTTACACCAAGATCTTTTAGGTCCATATAGACAGTCCATATTTTATCTTTTGTCCATCCGTCATAACCTCTTCCTACTCCTATAAGTTTTTTACCATCTTTATAAAAGCGTAATTCTTCTGCCTTTGAGCCTCGTGCTCCAACTTCATCTCTAAGGGAAATTGCAATGTCATTTAATAAATACAACTTTTCTTTCTTTAAAACTACAGCTTTTCTAAAAGACAATTTTATTTTTGAATTGTTAACATCAACTTTGACTAAGCGGAATGTGGAAAAGAAGATAATAAGGTCAACCAGTATTAGCAGTCCTGTCCAGATTAATGGTACAAGTAAACTACGTGTATCAGAAAATGCCAATAACGATCCTGCTAATAAGGATGCAAAAATAAATAGCCTAAAAACTGTAGAATACCAATTTACGATATAAGTTTTCATAGTCTTACGCTTGCTATATCCCTCTGCCTCCACAGTACTACAACCGTTGTCACAATTATTGGGAGCATCATAATCAGGTGCGGCTTGTTAATCATTAGGGCTATGTATAAAGCTATACATGCCAAACAGGCGTAAACAAATATGTTAATCCATTTTTGATTGTTCTTAGCCATAAAATATAGCAGCACAAGGAAAAGCGGGTTACACAATAGTGCATTATAATTGAGCCTTACCTCATGGTGCAGTGAATATAACCCTACTGTGCAGAAGATAATGCCTAGTATGCCGGTAAGTGCCAGGTAAACAGCTGCCACCTGCCTTTTGCGAGACAAAATAAGCACCGCAAGCATAAACAGGCTAAAGGTGTATATGTTGTTCCACCGTGATGATTTATCCTCTCTTACAGCTTTAAAAACAGTTTGCACCGGCTGAGATAATGGCCCGGAGGCAGTTTGGGTGTTTTTTACACCTTCCAACAACTGCTGCGGCAGGAACAGCTTGTATTGCTCAACATCCGTCTTATAACCGAACATAAGATTGATGCCGAGGCTTTCATAAAATTTGTCGTGAAGCTTTTCATAAATAATGCGGCGATTGGTCTTTCCTTTATCGCTGTTTTCGAATGAGATCCCACCAGGCACATGGGCTTTAATTATATCAGCCACTTTGGTGGTACAGTTGCGGTCTATAAATTTGTAGGTGTAAAATTTCTTATCCGGCTGAAGGCTTGCATTAAGCGCATCGGCAATTGCTTGTTTTTGCACCTTTGTAAGGTTTAGCACCTGTTGATATACATCACGGTTGTAATAGCGATAGGTATAAACAAAATCTTGATAAGAATCTACCCCTACATAATATTGAAGGTCGCCCTTCACAAACTTCAGGTAAAAATTATCAGTATCAAAGTCGAACATTCCGTAGTTATATACGGCGTCGGTACCCGTAGTTGGATCATTCACCCGTATAGCAGTATGTCCGAAAACCGAATACAGCTCATCGCCGGGCCCACAGGTAAGAAGGCTTATTTGTGCTTTATCTGAAAGCGGGAACTGTGCAGAAGCGTGTATTGAAAGTAGTGTTGTACAAAAAAACAATAATGTTTTCAGGATGCGCATGGTACAGGTGTTTTAGCGCCTAAAGATACCTAAATCTACCTTAAGTGAAAAGATGTTGCTGTACAAAGCGGCACTTTGGTCGCCAAGGTCGGTAAGCGCATAATCTACCTGTATTCCTTTGTACTTAAACCCAAGGCCGATATTCGGCTGGAAGCTTAGTTTGGTAGAGTTATCTATTTGCGTTATGTTTTGGAAATTACCCACACCCGCACGCAAAAACACCAGGTCTATGTATCCGGCCTCAAATCCTAATGCAGGATCAATACTTACAATCTCGCTGGAAATAATATCATTGGTCTGCGCAAACTGCATGTTCAGGTTTACGGCAGCAACCAGGCTGTAATCATACCTTATGATGAACTTTTTACTCATGCCCAGTTGGGCCTTAGGGGCAGTTATCTCGGTAGTTTCTGGTAGTTCCTGGTTTTCGCCGGGTACAGCATCGCGTATCTTGTTGTATTCTTCCTCGTTAATAGTCCAGGTATTATAGGTAGTGGTAATGTCGCGTAGCATAAGCCCAAACTTCCACTCATCCTTCGTTTCGTATTGCAGGCCAATGTCAAACCCGAAACCCCATGAACTGGCAAAATCTCCAATGATACGGCGGATAACCTTCGCATTAACGCCATAGTTAAAGCCATCAAGCGGGAGGGAACGGGCATAGGATATCATAAAAGCATAATCTGCGGCAGAGAAAAGACTGATGCGGTTGTAGTCAATGTTGCCTTCGCTGTCTATAAGCTGTGTGGTGTTCAATATGTCATCTACCCCAAACCGTATGGCAGACACGCCAAAGGCGCTGCGTTCATCAATTGGCATGGCAAAAGCAGCATAATCGTACTGTGCAATGTTTGCAAAATAACTGGCGTGCATCAGTGCTATCTGCTTATCTTCTACCTTAAGCAGGCCGGCAGGGTTCCAGTATCCGGAATTTACATCGGCAGTATGTGCAGTTACAGCATTGCTCATGCCAAGGGCGGCAGCATCAACACCAATGTTCATAAACTCGTTAGAGTATTTCCTTATGGCCTGGCTGTAACCTGTAGCTGTTAAAAATATTAGAAAAACCGTGAATATTCTTTTCAATGCTGTTATTTTGTGCAAATATGACATAAAAATCTCAATTACTAAACTCCATTTCTAACAACTTATTGTGTTAACTTTGTACACATAAAAAATTAACCAGCCATGCCTTTCAGGAAACATATACCTAACTTTATAACACTTTTAAATCTATCAGCGGGCCTTATCGCCCTTGTCTATGCTTTTGAAACCAACCTGCAAATGGCCTTTTTTTGGGTTTGTATGGGTATATTTTTTGATTTTTGGGATGGTTTTTTTGCAAGGATACTTAATGCTAAGAGCCCTATAGGGCTGCAGCTCGATTCGCTTGCCGACATGGTAACCAGCGGAGTGGTGCCGGGGGTGGCCATGTTCCAGCTATTGGCCAACATAAACGAAATGCAGGAAGAGTATAACCTCGCGCCCGAAAATAACTATATGGGCATACTGCCTTACTTCGGATTTATTATTACACTTGCATCATGTTACAGGCTGGCTAAATTTAATATTGATACCCGCCAGACCGATTCATTTATAGGGCTGCCTACGCCGGCAAATGCCCTTTTTATAATGAGCCTGCCTATAATATTGCATCACACCGGTGGCGAGGGCTGGATATTTGAAGCTCTTAGCAATCCTTTTGTACTGGTAGGTATTAGCCTGTTGAGCGCTTATATGCTTAATGCCGAAATCCCTCTTTTTTCACTTAAAGTAAAATATTTTAATTGGGAGCATAATAAGGTACAGTTTATCTTCCTTATCGTCTCGGTCCTTTTGCTTTTCTTTTTACAGTACGTGGGCATACCGTTAATTATCCTTTTTTATGTAGTCCTTTCGGCATTTACCAATAAATTCGCTAAGGCTTCAAGCTAAATGAAACGCGTGCCGCCAAAACCCGTAAAACGGAGGGCGAAACCCAAATCTAAGAAAGTTACCCAGTGGAAGATACTAAAGTATTCACTACTGCTGCTTTTACTGTCATTCCTTATTGCCGGTGTATATAATTACCGACATGGGATGCTGTACTGGCTAGGCTTTAAGACCAACAAGCGTATTGAGGCGTTATCTAAAGAAGAGCGTAAGATTGCCGACCTGCGTATTTACGAAATAGTTTCACGCCATAAGGATAAAGTTTTTGGTATTGATGTATCGCACTACCAGGGGAATATCGATTGGGACAGCCTGCAGCAGGGGAGTAATGATTTTCCGCTAAAGTTTGTATTAAAACGCGCCTCTGCAGGAAAGGATAGGATAGATACGCAGTTTGCAAGGAATTGGGGGAAGGCGAAACAGCATGGCTTTTTAAGGGGGGCTTACCACTATTACCGCCCTGATGAAAACTCATTAAAACAGGCTGAAATTTTTATAAAAAATGTAAAGCTATACCCAGGTGACCTGCCGCCGGTGCTTGATATTGAGCAGATACCAAGCGGGCAAAGCATAGACAGCCTGAAAAGCGGGCTAAAGCGCTGGTTGGGCAAAGTGGAAAAGCACTATGGAGTTAAGCCCATAATATACTGCGGTGAAAGTTTTTATACCGATTTCCTCAGGGAAGAATTTGGGGGCTATGAGTTATGGATTGCTAACTACAGTTTTTTTCAGGATGAGATACGGCCCGAATGGCTGTTTTGGCAATTTACTGATAAAGCTGCCGTAAATGGTATAGCCGGCAATGTTGATGTAAACATATTTAACGGGAACATTGCACAGTTAAGGACACTATGCAAGAAAGGGGAAAGGAGCGGCACACGTTAAGGAATTGTGAACATCCTATTTTCAGTAGCTATTAGTAACAATTTACAAAAATATAGTTTTGATAATGGGATATTAGTAATACTTTTGTTACAAAGATCAAGCCTATTAAATTCAACAGTTTAATTATTCGAAATGCTTTTTAATTCCCTCAGTTTTGCAATTTTCCTGCCCATAGTTTTCGCATTATACTGGTTAATACCGAGGCGGCATATTAAGATGCAGAATATACTGCTGCTGGTTGCCAGTTACTATTTTTACGCCTGTTGGGACTACAGGTTTTTATTTCTGTTAATGTTCTCTACACTGTTGGATTATTTTTCGGGGCTCATGATGGAGAACACGCAATCTCAGGGTAGAAAGAAGTTTTGGTTTTGGGCCAGTATACTAATCAACCTCGGCTTTTTAGGTGTTTTCAAATATTATAATTTCTTTGTCGATTCATTTGCTGAGGGGCTTTCGCTTTTAGGTATAGAGGCAAGTTTTACCACACTGTCCGTCATACTTCCGGTAGGGATATCATTTTATACTTTCCACGGCCTCTCCTATGTTATTGATATTTACTACGATAGAATAAAGGCAGAACGTAGTTTTGTTGATTATGCAGTATTTGTGAGCTTCTTCCCGTTGCTTGTAGCAGGGCCAATCGAAAGGGCAACACATCTTCTGCCTCAAATAAAAAAGCAGCGATTTTTCAGCTATCCGAACGCGGTTGACGGTATGCGGCAAATTTTATGGGGGCTGTTTAAAAAAATTGTTATTGCCGATAACTGCGCGCAGTTTGCCAACACAATATTTGAGGGGCATGAGTCGCAAAGCGGGGCCACGCTTATGCTTGGCGCCTTGTTCTTTACTTTCCAAATATATTGTGATTTCTCAGGCTATTCAGATATTGCCCTTGGTGTTGCAAGGCTGTTTGGAATTGAGCTGCTGCGCAATTTTGCCTTTCCGTACTTCTCCCGTGACATTGCTGAGTTCTGGCGCAGGTGGCACATATCTTTAACCACATGGTTCAGGGATTACCTATACATTCCACTAGGGGGAAGCCGTGGAGGTATGTGGATGAAAATACGTAACACATTCATTATATTCCTGGTCAGTGGTTTTTGGCATGGTGCCAACTGGACCTTTATAGTATGGGGTTTTTTAAATGCCCTTTACTTTATGCCTTACCTCCTGTTGGGCAATAACAGGAACAACCTGGGTACTGTTGCCGAAGGCAAACTTTTCCCGTCTGTAAAAGAGTTCTTCCAGATGGTAATAACATTTAGCCTTACTGTTATAGCGTGGATATTTTTCAGGTCTGAAAACCTTACCCATGCATTTACATATATAGGTAATATGTTTACCCGATTTGAAGTAGAGAAACCCGCTATTTTCCCTGTATTCCTTATAGTGCTTATTATTTTATTTATGATAGTGGAGTGGCTTGGCAGGCATGGCAAATTCGCATTTTCCGGGCTGGACGCTTCCATAAAGCCACGCCTTCTACGATGGGTGTTTTACATTGCCATAATATTTGTAATCTTTGCATACGGTGGTAAGGAGCAGGAGTTTATATATTTCCAATTTTAATCATGAAAAAATTTATAAAACAAATTATTTTATTTTTAATACTTGCGGTAGTTGCTGCTGAACTTATGCTGAGGGTGTTTCATCTTACCATTGATGCGCCACGCGCTTACCCGTCGGAAAATGGACTCGTGAAATACTATCCGGGGCAGGAAGGTTTTCATAAAAATGACGGGCACAAGTGGTACATAAATAAATATGGCTATGCTGGCAATGTTCCTGCATCTACTGATAATTTAATTGCTGTAATAGGCGATTCTTTCATCGAGAACCTAATGAATCCTTTATCATGCCATCAGGACGTTTACCTTAAAAAGCTTGTGCCGGCATACAATTATCTTGAAGGAGGAAGGGCAGGGGCATCAATTATTGAAATGTTTGAAATGTCTAAAGAGTTTGATACACTTAGCCC
>JAEWKB010000174.1 GCA_023386255.1 Bacteroidota bacterium | reverse complement strand
TATTTTAAGTTAGTGGCAGCATCCAGAAATTGTTTATCAATATCAAAACGGCTCCGGATAACAATGCCGTTATACTCGTGTATTTTAGCTTCAATTTCTTCTTTTGAGGATGTAAAGTCGGCATGGTTGGTGAAGCCTTCCTGTTCCAGCTGTTCCCAAAGCAGGGGGTGGTTGCTGTCGATATGGAGGATTTTTACAGTTGCGGATTCCGGGTTCATTGGTTGTGGGTTGTGTAGCGCAAAGTTAGTGTTTCTGATTTTATTTCACAGAGATGTACGAAGATTCACAGAGGAAACTACTCGGTGTATCTCTTTGTATCTCTGTGGAATAGTCTAAAACCCTAACATCACCTTCGCGATAGAGAAGTAAATCAAAATCCCGCAGATATCATTACTGGTGGTGATAAAAGGCCCGGTGGCAAGGGCGGGGTCAATGCCAATTTTATCAAGTAGTATAGGAATAAAAGTACCTATAAGCGAGGCTATTACAATAACTGAAATAAGCGATATACTTACCGTAAGTGCCAGGTTAAAGCCTTCGCCAAGCAGGAAATGGCTGCCCAATACCAGCAGAATTGCAAGTATGGTTCCATTAAGCAGCGTAAGTGAAACTTCTTTTATAAGCCTGCGCCACAACGATCCGCTAAGGCTGTTGTTAGCCAAACCCTGAACAATAATTGCGGAAGACTGTACACCCACATTACCCGCCATAGCCGCAATAAGCGGCGTGAAAAAGAAAAGTTCTTTGTGGTGCTCCATGGCGGCATTAAAGCTTTCCAGCAGGCTTACACTGATAAAGCCCCCAAACAAGGCCAGCACCAGCCACGGCAGCCGGGCTTTGGTAAGGTCAAGTATGCTGTCATCGGCCTCTACGTCCTGAGAGATACCTGCTGCAAGCTGGTAGTCTTTTTCGGCCTCTTCCTTAATAACATCAACCACGTCATCAATGGTAATGCGGCCTACAAGGCGGCCCAGTTCATCAATCACGGGTATGGCTTCAAGGTCATACTTCTGCATGATACGCGCTACCTCAACGTCAGGAGTATTAACTTTTACAGAGTCAACTTTTTTAATGTAAATATCACCAATAGGCGTTTTGGTTGAAGTAGTAAGAAGATCTTTCAGAGAAAGGCGGCCCTTCAGCCTGTCTTCATCATCTACCACGTATATCGAATGTACGCGCTGCACGTTTACGGCCTGTATGCGCATCTCCTTCACGCAGGTAAGCACGTTCCAGTTCTCGTTCACCTTCACAAGCTCTTTACCCATCAAACCGCCGGCGGTATCTTCGTCATACCGAAGCAGGTCTACAATGTCTTTTGCATGCTCGGCATCAAGCAGCTCCTGTATTACCTCTTCTTTTTTATCTTCAGGGAGCTCGGCAATAATGTCAGCAGCGTCATCGGTACTTAGCTCATCAAGCTCTTCAGCAATCTCTTTCGCCGAAAGGTTCTTCAGTATGTTCTCGCGTACTTCCTCATCAAGCTCCAGGAGTATTTCGGCAGTTTTTTCACTGTCGAGTATATGGAAAAGATAACTGGCATCTTTGCTGTCCAGCTCTTCCATAATTTCGGCAATATCAGCATAGTGGATATCATTGAGGAGCAACTGAAGCTGCACCTCATTGTTATCATCTATATATTGCTCTATCTGAGCAATAAAATCCCTGCTGATTTTAAACTCCATTGGCCGCTATTTTTTTAGTCAGTTCAATAAACTCTTCTGTAGAGAGCTGTTCCGGACGGAGGTCAAAGATACTATCTTCCTTTAAATTATCCGACAGGGCAAATGTTTTTAATCTGTTACGAAGGGTTTTGCGGCGCTGATTGAATGCGGTTTTTACCACATTGAAAAACAGGCGCTCATCACACGGCAGGTGGTAATTTTCTTTACGGATGAGGCGCAGCACGCCAGATTTTACCTTTGGCGGCGGATTAAACACATGCTCCGGCACGGTAAAAAGATACTCGGCATCATAAAAAGCCTGTACCAGAACCGAGAGGATGCCATAGGTCTTGCTGCCTTTCTTTTCGCAGATGCGTTCGGCTACTTCTTTCTGGAACATGCCGCTAAATTCAGGTATGCGCTCCCGCAGCTCGAGCGTACGGAAAACTATTTGTGATGAAATGTTATACGGAAAGTTGCCTATGATGGCAAAAGGCTCATCGCCAAAAGTTTTGGTGATGTTATACTTGAGGAAATCCTCAGATAAAATCTTGCCGTGCAGCTTAGGGTAGTGTGCATTTAAATACTCAACCGACTCTGTGTCGATCTCAATCACATAGGTTTCCACTTCCTTATCCAGCAGGTATTTGGTGAGCACGCCCATACCGGGCCCTATCTCTAAAACTTTACTGTAGCCTTTAAGGGTAAGGGTGTCGGCTATATCTTTTGCAATGCTTTCATCTTTAAGGAAATGCTGCCCCAGATGCTTTTTGGCTTTTACTTTATCCATCAAAATTATGGCGGCACTCCGGCCGCCTGTATTATATCATTTTAAACTCCTGTATGATTTCGAGCTCCGTGCGGAACTGCAGCATTTTGTCGCCAAACAAGGCCTGTGCTTCAGCACGCAGGTGTGGCGAGTGCTCTTTGTAATACTCTTCCAGCTTTTCTCGGCTGTCGGCAGTGTATTGTACCGAATAGGTTGTTGTATCGGGCTGATGATGGTCTCCCAGCACCTTTACTATTTTTATCTTGTAGAACTTACCGGTTTCCATGATCTTCGGTATGTGATCCTCCATCATCCAGGCCATCCACTTGTCGTGGATGCTGTCATCTACATTGCTGGTTACGTTGTAAATTATCATAATTTTTTAGTTGTTTGTCGTTTGTTGTTTGTCGTTAAGTCGATATGTCAACTCGCGTTATCACCCCTCAGCTGCCTGAACTGTTTCCTTGCCTCCACAAAGTAGATGCTGTCTTCATGCTTGAAAAGGACTTTTTCATATAGCGGCTTGGCTTTCTCCGGGTCGCTCAGCTTTTTGTTATAAATCTCTGCTGAGTAAAACAGCGCCTCATCAATATAAATTCCTTCAGCATATTTATCTATTATCTGCTGATAGTTTTGCAACGCGAGGTCATACTGACCCAATCCTTCGTAAATGCGCCCTATCCGCAGCAGCGTTACGGCCTGTATGCTTTCGGTTTTATCAGTAGCAAGCAGGTCTTTAAAACCGGTTAATGCTTCCTGCTTTTTGTTCTGGTACAGCTTAAAGTCTGCCTTAGCGAATTTCTTCAGTGCTGTTTGCGTGCTGTCTTCAACGGTGTTATCGGTTATGAGCAGGTACAGCTCCAAAGCATCGTTCGCAATAAGCTGCGACACCGATGACTTAAGCACCTTCAGCTGTTTCTCGGCCCATGAGAAATCGCCTTTATAGTAACTGGCCTTAGCCACCTTTAGGCTCGCTTCATGGCCAACGGCGTCATTCTTCAGGTCTTCCTCAATCTGGGCATAGTAAATAATCGCCTGGTTGAACTTCTCATCAAGCAGCAATATGTCCGAGAGTTCCATTTTCACCTCGGCCGTCTGGTACTTGTTCAGCTGCAGTGCAAGAGCACTGTTTAACAGTTCTACAGCCCGTTTTGTATTTTTGAGATTAAAAGCCTCGAAGTGTGCCAGCTGCACTTGCAGGTCCAGCGAATAAGGCGTTACCCCATACTGCTGTAGCAGCGCTTCCATCCGCTGCTTTATGGCAGGATAATCTTTTTCCTGTGCTTTTTCTATATCTATCTGCAACAGGCTGTAGTGTGCCTGCATCTGCAGTTGCGGGTCCTGAGTATTTTGAAGGATGAAAGTATAAATTTCCTTTGCCGTTTCGTCTTCGCCTTCCATAAAGGCTAGCCTGGCAAGATTTACCACATTATAAAACGTTTCAGGATCACGCTTAAAAATGGCTTTTTCCTGAATAAATGCCTTGCCATAATCTTTCTGCTGAACGAAGAACCAGCTCAAAAACTGGTTCCAGAAGATGTCCTGCGTTTTTTGTGTCCGCACCAACAATGCCTTGCGAAGCGCCGCATTAAAACTCTCCTGAGACTCTTCGCTCATAAACCTTGTAAACTGGCTCTGTACCACCGGCACGTTTTGCTGGTTGCTGTAGGCATAGTCAAGCAGTTTGTCGATCATAAGCTCAATATTGCCCTGCTGCCCCTGCAATACCGCTATCTGATAATCAAAATTACGGTTCTTCTCTGTAGCCTGGCCGGCTTCATACGCTTTAATTGCCTGGGGAATCAGCACCTTCTGTTCAAAGGAGTTTGCTACCATATGTACATAACCGGGATTTTCAGCTATTGCATCAATGGCTTTCTGGTAATTTTTCTCCGCCTTTGCCATGTCTTTCTTTAACTGGTAGTTGTACCCAAGATCTACATACAGCTGGGGCTGTTTTACTTTTTCAATTTTTTCAAGAAGGTATTTTTCGGCATTATCATATTGCTGCAGCTGTTGGTAACAGGCGGCCACACGCTGAATGTACCATGTATTGG
>JAEWKB010000010.1 GCA_023386255.1 Bacteroidota bacterium | reverse complement strand
GCCTATGCTTGTATAAGATCAAACAATTAACTTCTTGATAAACAGCAGTAGCTTCAACCTACATTTGCATCAGGAAAGTTAAGATTAACTTTTTTTGGTGGGTAAGAACGGATTGGGGATGCTGCGCTGGTAGTGTCCCCTTTCTATTTTACGCTACAGGATTTTCTTTCCTGAAGTAGCCGCTGTTAAAAATAATAATTGAAACAACGATGAGAGCGTAGGCGCCAACCTGCAATACGGTAATTTCTTCGCCAAAATATATAGCCGCAAGGAAAAAGCCTATCAGCGGGTTTATGTACAAAAGCATACCTACTGTAGATGATTTTATACCCCGCAATGCATACAGGTTGAGGAATAGTGGTATTATGGTAAACAATACGGCAATAACTGCTATATAACCATAAAAAGATACTTCCTGCGGTATTGGCCCGCTCAGCGATGGGAAAAAAGGCAGCATAGCTGCCGCGGCTATTGCAACCTGTATGGTAAGCAGCAGGAACTTATCTACGGATGTAATCTTTTTCTGGATGATGAGGTACAATGCGTAGGTTAGCGCTACTACAAGGCTGTAAAATATATCGAGGAAATGATTGAAGGAAAGCAGCACACAGCCAATAACGCTCAGGCTTACAGCAAACCACTGCGTGCGGCTAAGGTGCTCCTTTAATATGAAATAAGCCAGTACTGTGGTTAGTATAGGGCAAACCAGGTAAGCGAACGATGCTGTTTTTACGCTCACGTGGTTCATAACATAAATGAACAGGAACCAGTTGGCCGTAAGCAGGAAAGCGCTGCTCACCACTGCTAATATCAAATTCTTTTTATGGTTGGGCGAAAGCTGCCTGAAGTTGCTTATTGTCTCCCTAAGCACCTTTCTCCTGAAGCCAAGGCTTATGATAAGCATAAGCGCTACGCAAAGGAATATACGGTAAAAAAGGATGTCGAGCGATGGGTAGTGCTGCAAAGGCCTTAGCCCGAAGCTGAAAAATCCCCAGATTGTAAAGGCCGTAACCCCGGCTAAAAAGTGTTTAGAAACGCGCATGGCGGTTGTGAGAGTTTTAGTGCTGCAAATGTAGGAAATGCAGACTTTACGGAGCGTTAAAAGTAACACATAATTAAGATGCTTTTATGACAGAAGAGAAGAATATGCCGTAAATTAGTTGCTGCCTTTCAATCACCTGATATGAAAATAATTGAGCTTGAGATTTTATCTGCAAAACTGGCCGAAACCGAGAGCTTTTACAAAAGAGTGCTGGGGCTGGAACCCTACCAAAAGGAAGACCGCCAGCTGCTGTTTTACCGTATTGGGCATACTAGGCTTATCTTCAGGTATGCGGAGGGAATAAGGCCGGTGTACCATTTTGCCATTGACCTGCCCAACAACCGCTTTTTTGACTGTTACAGCCACATAAAACAAGGAACGCCGCTGCTCCCGGTAGAAAAAGGCGATGACATTGCTAATTTTGTGAACTGGGATGCCAAATCTTTTTACTTCCTTGATAATAACGGCAACATCATTGAAGGGATAACCCGTTACCCCAACCGCCAAATTAGCGACGAACCGTTTAGGCCGCAATCGTATATCGGCATCAGTGAAATTGGCTTCGTAACCAATAATGTCCCCGAACTGGCCGATATACTTCTGAAAGAATATGGTGTGCCAATCTTCCACCGCCAGCCCAGGGGCGATAAATTTACTGTTTCAGGCGATGATGAAGGGCTGTTCATCCTTGCTGAAAAGGGCCGGGACTGGTATCCCACTAATATAAAAGCTTATTCCTTCCGAACCCGAGTATTGTACTATGACAACGGGCACGTGAACCATATTTTGAGGTAGCGAGATTTATTGTACATTGCTGAAAATTATTATAATGACAAACGAATCATTATTAAAAGCGGCGTATAAATATTTTCCCCAAGGTATCGATGCTATTGTTGATCGAAATTCTTATACAAACTCTGTTGAGTTTAAGCAGCTGTCTGACTCCTGTAGCTATGAATTTGAAAAAACAGAAGATGGCGCCTACAACTCCTTTTTTGATGCTATCCAAAACATTGATACCTCAAAATATTTTTTTAATGCAACGCATTTTCATTTAAATGACCGGGCACATAACTTACAGCTGTCTGAATTAAAAGATAGTAAGTTATATTCTATTTGTCTCAATGTGAGTATCATTGTTCCGCATTACATCACATATGTCCTTGAAACAGATGTGTCTTATCCTGAAGATAATTTCGGCCTGCCGCAAATTTCTAAAACTGTCAGGAGCCTGGAACCAGAGGAGAAATATCGGGCAATAATGGATGCGATGGCGGCACAAACCGAAAATTTTTTTGATGTAACCCCATTTCCTGAAGAAAAGCTTCAGACTATAGTTCCGGATATTTCACATGAGACGATTAGGCCCGGAGAGTTCACATTTTTTAATGCTTTCTTTCTTGATGATTATTACATAATGATGTAGGCTTAAGCCTGAATGATTTTGTAAAGTGAATTTGCTTTAAAAAATTAATATTTGCGTAAATTGCGCACTCAAAATTGTGATATATACAAAATGGAACAAGTACAGCCTTATATTCCTAAAAATAAAGTAAGAATTGTTACGGCAGCGTCGCTTTTTGACGGGCACGATGCCGCCATCAATATAATGCGCCGCATCATCCAGGCTACGGGTGTTGAGGTGATACACCTCGGGCACGACCGCAGCGTGGAAGAAGTGGTGAACACCGCCATACAGGAAGATGCCAATGCCATTGCCATGACATCTTACCAGGGCGGGCACAACGAGTATTTTAAGTACATGTACGACCTGCTGAAAGAGAAGGGCGCAGGCCACATCAAGATTTTTGGCGGCGGCGGCGGGGTTATCCTTCCGGAAGAGATAAGGGAACTGCATGAATACGGCATTACCCGAATCTATTCACCTGATGATGGGCGTGAGCTGGGCCTGCAAGGTATGATAAACGACCTGGTGCAAAGGGCCGATTATTCAAGCCCATCCCTAACCCTTCCCGAAGGGAAGGGAACAGAAGACGCCCTTGCGGATAAGGAAGTAACTACTATTGCAAGGCTGATATCTCTTGCTGAAAATTATTCTGATGAATTCCACCGGATATTTGATCCGATTATTCAGGCTCCCCCTTCGGGGGGTGGGGGGCTTCCGGTATTGGGTATAACAGGTACAGGTGGTGCGGGTAAATCATCATTGGTTGATGAGCTGGTGCGCCGTTTCCTTATCGACTTCCCTGAAAAGACAATCGGGCTTATCTCGGTAGACCCGTCTAAACGAAAAACAGGCGGGGCGCTATTGGGCGACCGTATCAGGATGAATGCCATCAACAACCCACGGGTTTACATGCGTTCATTGGCTACGCGCCAGTCTAACCTTGCGCTTTCTAAATATGTAGCCGATGCCATACAGGTGTTAAAGGCAGCTAAATATGATATTATTATCCTTGAAACGTCTGGTATTGGCCAGAGTGATACTGAGATACTTGACCATAGTGATGTTTCGCTATATGTAATGACACCTGAATTTGGTGCCGCTACACAGCTGGAGAAAATTGACATGCTTGACTTTGCCGATCTTGTCGCCATCAATAAATTTGATAAGAGAGGGGCGCTTGATGCCATTCGCGATGTGAAGAAACAGTACCAGCGCAACCACAACCTGTGGGATGCCAACCCGGATGATATGCCGGTGTTTGGTACCATTGCTTCTCAGTTTAACGATCCGGGCATGAACACGCTGTACAAGTCTATCATGGATAAGATTGTAGAGAAAACCGGTGCCGACCTGAAGTCAACCTTCCACATTACCCGCGAAATGAGCGAGAAGATCTTTGTGATACCGCCGCACCGCACGCGTTACCTTAGCGAAATTGCCGAGAACAACCGCAAGTATGATGAAACGGCCCTGACCCAGCAGGAAGTAGCACAGAAGCTTTACGGTATTTATAAAACTATCGAATCGGTTGCCGGGGTAAAGCCTGAACTGGCTAAATTCGGACTTGAGCCTGTAACGCCTGCCCAGGGTGCCGATGCTGATTTCGTAAAATTGCTTGTAGGCGAATTCGACCGGGTTAAGATGAACCTTGACCCGTACAACTGGGAGATCATCATTACATGGGATGATAAGGTAAACA
>JAEWKB010000005.1 GCA_023386255.1 Bacteroidota bacterium | reverse complement strand
CCGGCGTGAATGTTGATTTAACACAAGTCCCTTATCAAAAACTTTCCGATTATAAATTTTTTACCGGTGAATTAAAAAACCTTGAGCCGGCGGAGGGCGTATTGCCTTTTGAGCCTGCCAGTGCCCTGTTTTCTGACTATGCCCACAAAAAAAGATTTGTATGGATGCCCAACGGCACGAAAGCTACCTACAATGGCGACAATAAAATATTGGAACTGCCCGTGGGTGCAGTACTTATAAAAAATTTTTATTACGAAAATGTACAAAACCCTGGTTTTGAAGGAGGCACACGCATACTTGAAACAAGGTTGATGATACGTAAGGCAGACGGCTGGATGTTTGCCAATTACATATGGAACGACGAACAGACGGAAGCTTTTTACAATATGGTAGGCGATTACGTAGACATAGCCTGGCAAGATGAGAATGGCGTGCTAAAGGGCACTGAATACAGAATCCCTTCGGATGTGCAATGCATGGTGTGCCATAAGTCTGCACGGCTGGAAGGCAGTACGCTTATAACCACTTATATACCTATTGGCATAAAGCCCCAAAACCTTAACTGGGATTACAACTACGGCTCTACAGTTAAAAATCAGCTGAGCATGTGGATAGAAAAAGGCTACCTTGAAAGCAACTTCAGCCTCCCGACACCCGAAAACACAACCGTTGATTATAATGATGTTACAAAACCCATAGCCGACAGGGCCCGGTCCTATGTAGATATTAACTGCTCGCACTGCCATTCAATAGAAAGGCATTGTACGTACAGGCCCATGCGCTTTGCCTACAGCGAAACAAAAAACAACAATACAGCCATGGGAATGTGTGTAAATACTGCCGATATGCAGGGTTTCCCAACTACACTCAATAAAATCATTACTCCCCGCAACATTAATAAATCCATGCTGTATTACAGGCTCAATACTACCGATGAAGCCGTGAGGATGCCGCTGCACGGCAGGACAATGCTGCATACGGAGGGGTTACAGGTTATGAAAGACTGGATTAACTCTGTAGAAGAATGTGATTAATAAACAACTAAACATAAACCTTAAAGCTTTAAGAATGAAAAACAACTACCAACCAAAATTATGCAACTATAATATCTGCAGCCTGGCGTTTCTCCTGCTGCTGGTATCAGGTTCCTGGCGCGCACATGCCCAGGATTCTTGCAGTACCGCGCAAACTATTACTGCCGGCACCCACACCATAGATGTTATTAACGGAGTTAACGCCGTAACCAGCTGTTCCGAAGGATCACTTGCAGAATGGTTTGCTTATACTCCCACCTCAAATTACAGTGTAACCATTACATCTGACCTCCCGGTGAACACATGCGGCGATACTTACTTCAGCATTTACACCGGCACCTGCGGCAGCCTTTCCTGCCTGGCCAGTGATGATGATGATGGGGTAATAACATGTTCCGGCGGGCAAAGCTACCTGTCGGTAATAACATTTGATGCCATAGCCGGCACCACATATTACATTGCCTGGGACGACAGGTGGCGTGATGACGGGTTTACGTTTCAGTTAATAGAAATGCCTTATGTGCCCAGCCCATGTGCAACCGCAACAACTGTTACAGCCGGGGTAACAACTGTTACAGCTATAGACAGCTATAGTATTATAACACCATGCTCTACTGTAACAATGGGTGAATGGTATGCTTACACACCTACCCAGAACTACAGGGTTACCATTAGCTCAGACCTGCCACAAAACATTTGTAAGGACACTAATTTTAACGTATATACAGGCACATGCTCTAACAACCTGATCTGTTACAGCGGCGATGATAATTCAGGTGTAATAACGTGTAATTCCGGAAATACGTTTTCAAATCTGTCCAAAAAAACAATTGATGTAGAAGCCGGGGTAACCTATTACATTGTATGGGATAACAAATGGAGCACGGCAGGATTTGATTTTCAGATTACCGAAGAAGTTATTGTAATACCGGTAAGCTATACCAGCCAGACAATTGCTACGGTGAACAGCAGCTACAACATGTGTGTTGTTGATATGAACAATGACGGGCTTGATGACATTGCCGGTGTAAGCAGCAACAACCTGAGGGTACATTACCAGGGTGCGAACGGAACTTTTACAATGGCCGATTTCCCTATTACAGGAACAAGCAGAATGCCCGGATGGAGCAATGCCGCGGGAGATTTAAACAAAGACGGCTATAACGACCTGATGTTGGGTTCAACCAATGGCTTGTCTTTATGGATATCAAATTCAACAGGTACCGCTTATACAAATTATACCCCGGGACAAAACATCTTCTGCCAGAGGACAAACTTTATTGATGTGAACAATGATGGCCACCTTGATGCATTTTCATGCCATGATATTGCACCAAACTGCTACTACCTAAACAACGGTGCCGGCGTTTACACATATTACCAGTCTACCGTAACGCCGGGTTCTTATAATCTTGGCGCTGTGGGAGGAAATTATGCTACAATCTGGTCAGATCTTGATAACGATGGCGACCAGGATATGTTTGTTTCTAAATGTTCGGGGCTTCCGTGCGAGATACACCGCAATGACGGTAACACATATACCGACATTTCGGCACAGGCAGGCATTAATGTAATACCTGACTCATGGTCATCAGCTGTATTCGACTGGGATAATGATGGTGATATGGATATACTTGTAGGCAAGAACGGATCAATACAAACTATACTGTTCAGGAATAATCTTGATACCACAAATAATGTTGAAGAAGCCTACACCAATGTTACTGCAGGATCAGGATGGGAAACAGGCACTTCTGCAAGGGATTATGTAGCATACGATTTTGATAACGACGGCTACCAGGATGTACTAAGCAGCGCCAACAGGATAATGTTTAATCAGGGTGACGGTACATTTTCAGCTACAAACTACACTAATCTTAGCATTGGTGCCATAGGAGATCTCAACAATGACGGTTTCCTTGATATACAAAATGGCTCTACAATAAGGTATGCTGTGCCAAACGGCAACAAATGGTTTGTAGTAAAACTAAAAGGTATACAAAGCAACAGCAATGGTATAGGCGCCAGGGTAGAAATTTATGGAACATGGGGCAAGCAGATAAGAGATATACGCAGTGGTGAAGGCTTTACCTATGCCAGCACGCTTAACGCACATTTCGGCCTTGGCCAGGCCACCACTATTGATAAGGTAGTAATCAAATGGCCTTCGGGTGTGGTTGATACTATAATGAACCCCGCAGCTAACTCTGCAATACAGGTAGTAGAAGGTTCTACACTGGGTGCGCAGGGATTTGAGTACAATAACTTTACTGTGTTTCCTAACCCTGCCGAAGACGCCCTTACGATACAGCCGGGCGAAAAAATGGCAGGCATAGAGGCAGCCGAGGTATTTGACCTGAACGGAAGGCTGGTACTGAGGCCGGCAGTAAACAACAACACAGTTTCAGTTAAAACACTGGCGTCAGGCGCTTACCTTTTAGTAATAAAAACTGTTGAAGGCAAGCTGGCAACCCAGAAGTTCCTCAAAAAATAATAGTTAAGTTAATAAAAGAAGCCCTGTTCTATGAACGGGGCTTCTTTATTTAGTATTTATTCCTGAACCATACTTTTTGCCATTCGCGTTTAAGCACCAGGAACGTTACCTGTTCGGCCAGCTCAAAAATGTCGGCACCGTTAAGTGCCTTTATTTCTTTTTCGGGAACATCAATAATATAAAGCAGGTTTAAATATTCGGCAAATTTTTCCTGTATCAGGCGATATATCTTGTCATGCAAACCAACCTTAAGATTAATAGGTGAAATTTCAACAGCAAATTCAACAGGCTCATTGGCAAGGGCAAAATCTTTGTTAACCTGCTCTACCAGTTTAATGTAAAGTTGTTCCTTTTGTGCCTCGCTTAGCAGAAGGTCGGTATTTTCAGGTGCGGTAAACATCATACTTTCCTGTCCATCAGTTTTTTTCCGAACGCTTTCAGCAACGATTTCTTTTCCTCACTAATATTCATTTTCTCAAGGGTAGCAAAGGCTTTAAGCGTATAATTTTCAATAGCCTGTTTTGTAGCTTCATCTGCCCCTGTAGCAATAAAAATTTCTTTAGCGCCGTCAATCTTAGCTGCACTGTCTTCAGCATGTGTGGCGAAAAGCTGCTTTAGTTTATCCTTTTGCGCAGCATCGGCATGCTCTAAAGCCTTAAGGTAAAGATATGTCTTCTTGTTCTCTATGATATCGCCACCCACCTGTTTACCAAAAGTTTCAGGGTCGCCAAAAGCATCCAGGTAATCGTCCTGCAGCTGGAATGCAATGCCCAGGTTAAGCCCAAAGTCATAGATAAGGCTGCAGTTCTCCTCTGTTGTGCCGGCCACTATGGCGCCCATTTTCATGGCAGCCCCAACCAGTACAGCAGTTTTATATTCAATCATCTTCAGGTATTCCACCAGGGTTACATCATCCCTCTGCTCAAAATCAACATCCCATTGCTGGCCTTCGCACACTTCAATAGCTGTCTTGCTGAATAATTTAGCTAGTTCCCTGAAAACCTTCGGCTCATACTCCTCAAAATACTGATAAGCCAGTATGAGCATGGCATCACCCGAAAGAATCCCGGTATTAAGGCCCCACTTTTCGTGTACGGTCTGGTTTCCCCGCCTTAAGGGCGCATCATCCATAATATCATCATGCACTAACGAAAAGTTATGAAACATTTCTACCGCAATGGCCGCCGGAAGTGCTTTTTTACAGTTCCCATCAAAAATTTCAGCAGACATAAGCGTCAGCACCGGCCGCATTCTTTTTCCACCCAAAGAAAGGATGTACTGTATAGGCCGGTATAAGTTAAGGGGTTCTTTTTCTACAGAAGTGGTTTGAAAGTATTCAGCAATTATTTGCTGGTAGTGCCCTATGGGTTGCATGGATTATTTTTCTGCTAATTTACAGCTTTCGCACGTCTTATCAAAAGAAAGCAACACTCTAAAAGAAAACATAAAACTTTGGAAACTTTTTGCGTTTTAAAAGTTTCCTTTCTACCTTTGCGGCCGCAATCAGAATTATGAAAGAGACAATTTTAAAAAAAGCAACCGAAATGTTCCTCAGCCTTGGCTTCAAGAGCGTGACGATGGATGATATTGCCGCTGAGCTGGGCATTTCAAAAAAAACCATTTACCAACACTACGCCAACAAGACCGATCTTGTAGAGGCCAGCACTATGTACTTGTTTGACACGATATCTGAGGGTATAGATTCTATAAGGGAACAGGAAAAAAATTCAATTGAGGAAATATTTACTATAAGGAGCTTTATGATGCAGCACCTTAATAATGAATCGGCTTCGCCTTTTTACCAATTGCAGAAGTTTTTCCCCAAGATATTCTCCTGCCTGCGGGCAAAACAGTTTGAAAAGATGAACAACTGTATGAAAGAAAACCTGCAGAAGGGCGTGACACTTGGAGTATACAGGCCTAACATTAATATAGAATTTACATCACGCATCTATTTTACCGGTTTAACAGGAGTTAAAGACAGTGACGTTTTCCCGACCGAATTATTCGACATTAATGATGTGACAAGGCAGTTCCTGGAATATCACTTACGGGCAATTGTTACCGACAAGGGGTTAGAAATCCTACAAAAAGAAATTAATAAATGTTAACAAAATATTAACATATATAAAAAAGAAAAAGGCAGTAAATTTGCATTGACAAAATTGTCAAACAAAAAAGTTAAACATAAATGTCAGCTAAACTTCAGGATACAGATACCGAACTTTTAATTAAAGATACTGCTAAGAAAGTTTTTTTTGGTGAAGGACGATTTAATGCTACCACGCAGGAAATAGCCGATGCCGCCGGTGTGAACCGTACGCTTATAAATTATTACTTCCGATCAAGGGACGCATTGTTTCAAAAAGTATTCGAAGAAGCGCAGGAAGAAGAGTTCAGGCTTACGCAGGGCATTGTAGATTCAAACCTGCCACTAAGGGAAAAACTGAGCCAGCACCTGGACATTTTTTTTGAGCAGGCCAAAAGATACCCTTACCTGGAAATATACATGGTTACCCAGATGAACCAGGGCAATTGTTATAAAGACAAGGAACTGATGAACACACTCCTGGACAAATTTTACCTTGAAATTGCGCTGGAAATGGAAAAGGGCAATATAGAAAAGATGAGGCCTGAGCAGTTTGTGCTCAACTTTATTTCCTTGATGTCATTCCCTGTGTCTATGAGGCCTTTGCTACAGGAAACCATGGGAATAGCTTCTGCCACCTACGATAAGATACTGGAAGAGCGAAAAGAGATTATACTCAACATATTATTTAAACAATAACCATCAATCAATTAATTAATACCAGCTTTAACATGAAGATTATAGCAAAAATGAAAAGCATTTCCCGCGGTACTGCGGCGCTGCTCATGGCTCTTCTGGCAACAGCATCAGTACAGGCGCAACAGGTGCCGGCACAGGAGCTCACGCTGAAAGACGCCATTAACTACGCCCTGCAGAACAAAGCCGAAGCGAGAAAAGCAAAACTATCTGTAGAAAACGCAGAATATCAGATAGAAGAAGTACGTTCGCGAGCGTTGCCTACCATCAGCGTAAACGGCAACCTTACTTACAACCCCATATTGCAGTTAAACGCGCTGCCGGGGCAGTTTTTTGGTGCTCCCGGCACTACCATACTTGCACCTTTGGGTCAGGAGTGGGTATCTACCGCAGGCGTAAACCTAACGCAGAATATTTTTAACCAGGCGGTATTTACAGGGCTTAAAGCAGCAAAAACAACACGGGAGTTTTACCGTATTAATGCACAGCTAACCGAAGAAGATGTTATAGAGCGCGTGGCAAACAACTACTACCAGGTTTATGTGCAGCGCCAGCAGCTTGCTGTTATTGACAGCACTTATGCCAATACTGAGAAAGTAAGGAATATCATTCAGGGGCAGTATGACAATGGCCTTGCCAGGAAGATAGACCTGGACAGGATGAATGTAAACCTTAACAACATCAACACGCAGCGCCAGCAGCTTATAAACGCGGTGGCGCTACAGGAAAATGCATTAAAATTTTACATGGGTATGCCAATAGATACCCCTATCAATCTGCCTGAAGCGCAGTTTGATATGACGCCTGTGGTATTTAGCGAAAAGCCTGATGTTACACAAAGAACACAGTATCAGTTGCTGCAAACACAGGAACAACTGCTTAACCTGCAGCGCAAATCTATAGTTGCCGAGTACTACCCTACCCTTTCGCTTTCTGCAGGTTATAATTATATAGGCCAGGGACCTGAGCTGCCATGGTTCGCAAAACCATCTGACCAGGTGTACTGGAGTGATTTCTCGCAAATTGCGTTAAACCTCAACATCCCGATATTTAACGGTTTTGGTACACGTTCGCGCGTTAGGCAGGCCACTATAGACCTTAAAAATATAGAAGAAGACCTGAAGGATACCAAACTGGCGCTTGACCTGGCTTTTGAAAATGCGAAGACTCAAATAAACAACAGCATCATTACCATAAACAGCCAAAGAGAAAACGTAAGGCTGGCTCAGGAAGTACTGGACAATACCCAGAACAACTACCGCCAGGGGCTTGCATCGCTTACAGACCTGCTTGATGCCGAGAACTCATATATTGAAGCACAAAACAACTATACCAATGCCCTGCTTGACTTTAAGCTTGCGGAAGTACAGCTTATTAAAGCAAAAGGTGAATTAAGAACTTTAACAAACTAATACCATGAAAAAAGTAATATATATTGTAGCTATTCTTGCAGTACTGGCCGGCGGCTATTTTATACTGATGAAGAACAAAGAAAAGAACGAATCTGAAAGTGCTGTCGTATCTCAAAAAAACAGTGCTGTAGCCGTAAGGACAGCCGTGGTTAAAAACGAAATACCAAACATGGAATATGAGGCAAACGGAACATTTGAGCCTTCGCAACAGCTTGAGTTTCCTGCAGAAAATAATGGCCGCGTAGTACGTGTACTTGTAGACGAAGGAGATGTAGTGAGAAAAGGCCAGGTGCTGGCGGTAATAAAAGGCGATCAGCTATCGGTAGAACTTACCAATGCCCAGGCTGCTTATAATACCGCGGTTACTGACAGGCAGCGTTATGAGAACGCCTTCCAGACCGGAGGTGTTACAAAACAGCAGGTAGACCAGGCAAAACTTGGCGTAGCAAATGCTAAGGCAAGGCTGGACCAGGCAAGGCTAAGCATTGGCGATGCGAGTATTAAATCCAGCATTAACGGTATTGTAAACAAACGTAATATAGAGCCGGGATCGGTGGTGTCTCCGGGGACAATATTGTTTGAGCTGGTTAATGTATCAACACTAAAATTAAGGGTAACGGTAACAGAACAACAGGTAGCTACACTTAAACCGGGCAGTGAGGTTGCGGTAAAAGCAAGCGTTTTCCCTGATAAAGAATTTAAGGGCAAAATAACTTTCATTGCGCCCAAGGCAGATGAATCATTAAACTTCCCTGTAGAAATAGAAATTACCAACAATACCAACAACCAAATTAAAGCAGGTATGTACGGTACGGCCATTTTTGGCAGAGGCGAAAAATCAGGCAAGCCTGTACTTACAGTGCCAAGAAATGCCTTTATAGGCGGTGTTGGCAACAACCAGGTATTTGTAGTTAATAATGATACTGCCAAGCTTACCAAAGTTACCTCAGGGCGCATATTTGGTGAAGAAGTAGAAGTACTGGCAGGCCTTAACGAAGGTGACGTTGTTATAACCAGCGGGCAGATAAACCTACAGGACGGCACAAAAGTAAGTGTTATAAAATAGGGCTGTACACTCTTCTTCCCGGAGAGGTAACCAATTAAAGATAAAAAATGAAATTAGCAGAAATATCCATAAAACGGCCAACGCTTATTATAGTGTTGTTCATATTCCTCACATTAGGAGGGCTCTTTAGTTACAGTAACCTGAGCTATGAGCTTATACCTAAATTTGAAATGAACGTGGTTACTATTTCTACCGTATACCCGGGTGCTTCGCCGGGCGAGATAGAAAACACGGTAACCAAGAAGATAGAAGACGCAGTATCGTCTCTCGAACTTGTTAAGAAAGTTGAGTCTAAATCATACGAAAGCCTTTCGGTTGTAATGGTTACCCTTGAGCCGGAAGCCGATGCCGACTACTCGCTTAACGATGCCCAGCGTAAGATTAAAGCCATTGAGAAAGACCTTCCGGAAGATGCAGATCCTCCGGCACTGGTAAAGTTCTCGTTAAGTGACCTTCCTGTAATTACACTTGGCGCAACCTCAAAAATGGATGAAGTTGAGTTTTACGACCTTCTGGATAAAAAAATAGAGCCTATACTTGCCCGTGTACCGGGTGTGGCACAGGTTACGCTTGTGGGCGGCCAGGAGCGCGAAATACAGGTAAACCTTGATGCGGAGAAGCTTAAAGGATATGGCCTGAGCATACCGCAAATACAGCAGGCTATACTTAGCAGTAACCTTGACTTCCCTACAGGTAGCGTTAAAACCCGCGAAAGCTCAATGCTTGTACGCCTTGCCGGAAAGTATCGCTCTATAGAGGAAATGCGTAACCTTGTTGTGTCATCAAAAAATGGTATCCAAATACGCCTGGGTGAAATTGCAGATGTACAGGACAGCCAGAAAGAGGCCGACAAAATAGCCCGTGTTAACCAGGGGAGTGCTATTGCGGTACAAATAACAAAACAAACCGAAGCCAACGCGGTACAGGTAAGTGAAGACGTGCATGCTGCCATAGCCAAGATTGAGAACGATTACAAAAAAGAAGGCTTAAAGCTTGAAGTAGCTAATGATACCTCTGAGTTTACGCTTGTAGCTGCCGACGCCGTTATACATGACCTCTTCATCGCAATTTTCCTTGTGGCATTTGTAATGTTGTTTTTCCTTCACAGTTTAAGGAATGCACTTATTGTAATGGTTTCCATACCTGCATCGCTTATCGCTACGTTCATCGGTATCTATCTTATGGGCTATACCCTTA
>JAEWKB010000004.1 GCA_023386255.1 Bacteroidota bacterium | reverse complement strand
AATATCATAAACCATCTGCCCTGTACCGCTGCCATTTGCCTTAATATCCTGGCCTTCAATATTACTGTTCATGGTTATAACCTGGTCAACATCAAAATAGGCTTTACGCCCTTCAATCTTCTTTAGTTTGTAGGTTGTCTTAGTATCCAGGTGTGCCGTTACGGGCCCCATAGGCAAATCAAGAGGTGTAGTAACCACATGGCTTTCGCCAACTTTCATTTTTTTCTCAGCAAGCAGGTTTTGCTCCGCAGCAGCTTTCATAGACCCTTTAAGCACATCTTTCATCTGCTCATTCATTCCGGGCGCTTGTACTGAGTCAACTTCAAGTTTTCCTTCGGGCGTAATCTTTCCGTACAGCTTTGTCCCTTCAGGCATATTAGCAGCTGCCTGTGTTTCTTTATCAAAATCCATTTGTAATGTAAACGGATATATGCCTTTAACAGGCTTACCGGTTATAATAGTTGTTGAAGAAGTTGTTTTTCCTTCGTTTACCATTGGCTCCCCGCCATATGATATTTCGGCCTTTGTACTCTGCACCGTAGTTTGCTTATACATAGTTTCAGGCTTATAACCGATTTTAAAATTGACTAATTGCTGGGCATTAGCTCCCACGGCTGTCAAAACCAGCAGAAGCAATAGTATTACTTTTCTCATGTTGTTATTTTTATAGCCGAAAGATAAATAATAAAATTTATTTATAACCTCGCGTCTTCCGGTAAATTATGCATTTAACGCGAATTCGGCTTTATCCGGCTGTTGGTCACCCCTCAGCCAGGTGAGAGTAAATATTTTCCGTATGGTTTCAACCAAACCTTTGTAATCATTTGGCTTGGTAACAAAAAGGTTAGCTCCCTTACTGTAGGTCATTTCTATATCTTCCTTAATGCTTGATGTAGTGAAGATAACAACTATATTATCTTTCAGTTCTTCTTTTGACTTTATCTCTTCAAGGCATTGGTAACCGTCTTTAAGAGGCATGTTTAGGTCCAGGAAAATAATATCGGGCAAAGATTCCTGCCGTGCATTAAGGATGTTCATCAGTTCAACCCCGTTACTGCTGGTAGTTACCACCGCTTCAGGATTCACTTCTTTAAGTGCTTCGGTAAAAAATTCGCGGTCTTCATAATCATCATCGGCCAATAAAACATTTTTAAAAGAAGAATGATTCATGCAGTAGTTTATTTTAGTTAGTTTTTGGTGTGTCTTTGTATTGTGCTTTATTAATTTTTGGGAAGATTAAAGTAAAATGCTGCTCCCTTATCAACTTCCGACTCTACCCATATGTTTCCTCCATGTTTGGCAATAATCCGCTTCACAATGGCCAGGCCTACGCCGGTTCCCTCAAATTCGCTGCTGCTATGCAGCCTCTGGAAAACGCCAAACAGGTTGGCTGCGTATTCCATATCAAAACCAACGCCATTATCTTTAATATAGTAAGTAGTAAGCCTGCCCGGCATTGAGCCTATTTCTATTTGCGGAGTTTCATTATTGCGCGAATACTTTATGGCGTTTGAAATCAGGTTTATCCAAACCTGGCGCAACAGCGCCTTGTCGCCAACTGCAGGTTCAAGATTATTTATTGTAATATCCGCATGGTGTGGGGCAGTGTCCTCAATTTCTTTCGCAATGCTTTCTACCAGCTCCTGCATATTAACGTCTGATTTATTCACCTGCTCCTTTTGCAGCTGCGCCAGCGAAAGCAGGTCATCAATCAGCTGTCCCATTTTAGTGGCATTCTTCTGTATCTTGCCTAATAACTTTGTACCTCCCTCACCCAGTTTATCCGCATAGTCAGTTTCCAGCATACCTGAATAAAGCTTCATGGTACGCAATGGTGCGCGAAGGTCGTGCGACACTGTGTATGAGAATGATTCCAGCTCTTTATTTATGGCCTTCAGTTCCTCGTTCTTCCGTTCCAGGTCTTTATTAAGTTTTGAAAGCTCGCTCTCCTGCTGGAGCTTCTCTATAAAAAGCCTAACTTTATTAATAAGTATCTCAGGTTGGAAAGGCTTGGTTATAAAGCTGAAGGCGCCTTTTTCATAACCTTTAAAGATGTTTAACGAGTCAGTATAAATAGCTGAAATAAATATAAACGGCAGGCGGCTTGTTTTCTCTTCTTCGCGCAATATGGTGGCCAGTTCAAAACCATCCATATCGGGCATTTGTATATCCAGCAATGCAAGTGTAAAATCGTGGTACAGTGTTTCCTTTAGCGCATCGTTACCGTTGGTGGCTTTTATCAGCTCCACGTCAAGGTCGGCCAGTACTACTTCCAGCGCTTTCAGGTTTTCAGGCTTATCATCAACAATAAGCAGTTTCGGTTTTGTATTCATAGGTAATCTATTTGCTAAGCCATACCCTTATCAGCGACAGTAAACGCTCTACATCAACAGGCTTTGTAATGTAATCATTTGCGCCTGCGTCAATGCATTTCTGCCGGTCCTCCTTCATGGCTTTAGCAGTTAAAGCAATAATCGGTAAATTCTTGAATTTTGACTGAAGCCTTATCTGTTTCATAGCTTCGTAACCATCCATTTCGGGCATCATGATATCCATAAGCACCAGGTCTACCTGCGGGTTTTTATCCAGCACGTTAAGTGCGCTTTGACCGTTCTCTGCCTTAAGTATCTCAATGCCACGCTCCTTAAGTATTTTCGACAACGCAAACACGTTACGCATGTCGTCATCCGTCAATAAAATTTTCTTTCCTTTAAATAATGCGTCCTTATCATGCAGGCTTGCCATCACTTTTTTGTTTGATTCCGGCATTTCGCCAATGGCGCGGTGCAGGAACAGCGACGTCTCATCAAGCAGCCTTTCTTCTGATTTTGTCCCTTTTATAATTATAGTTTCTGTAGATTTCTGGAGCTCATCATTTTCCTCCCTGGTAAGTACCCTGTCCGTATACACCACTATAGGTGCCATGTGGTCTTTAATTTTCTCCAGCTGGTTTATCAGCATGGTCCCGGTCATGTCGGGCAGGTCAATATCCAGTATTATGCAGTCAATATGATGGTCTTTATACAATAGCAGGGCTTCTTCACCGGTTCTTGCCTCTATACAATTAACATCGCCATTGGCAATAAGCCTGCACATTCCGTTGCGGGAGTCATCATCAGCAACTACTATCAGCAGGTTCTTCATTTTCCGGTTTATGAAGTTTTCAATCCTGTTAAAGGCCTCTTCCAGGTGCTTTCTCTCAACAGGTTTTGTTAGGTATTCAATAGCACCGCTCCTGATCATGTCAAGCGAACGGTCCTGGCCAGATATTATGTGAACCGGTATATGCCTAAGGTGCTGGCTACTTTTTAAATGAGCCAATACCTGGTCACCCTTCATTCCCGGTAGCGTCATGTCCATAATAATTGCATGTGGCTTATACTTATCAGCC
>JAEWKB010000307.1 GCA_023386255.1 Bacteroidota bacterium | reverse complement strand
AATTGGATTTAGAATCCTTGCCATAGCCGTCGTAGTAGCTTTCGTGCCACAGGCTGTCGTTCTTTATGATGAGGTAGGCTACAGTGCCCAGCTCTTTATGCACTTCTTCAAGCCTTTGAGTTGGCTTTACCTTATTGTATTCCTTGTGGAGTGCCCACGGTTGGGCAGTTCCTTTTTTAATCTCCCGATTGTCAAAGTGCGTATAGTCGTCAAGGTAAGCTGTTGTTTTTCCGTTCAGGTACACTACGCGCACGGCCTTCAGCAGGTAATCTACATCAAAAAGATAGAGCAGTACAATTATAAAGGTTAATACTATAGCAAGCCACAGGATGAATTTTTTTACGAATTTCATAGAAAAAGAGTTAGAAGCTGTGTTACGAATTTATAAAAAAAGACGGCACGATATGCAGTTAAAAAAATCTCTGCTGCATGGGCGGGTTCTCGTGCTCCAGCAGCCATTTTTTGCGCCAAAGGCCACCTGCATATCCGGTAAGGGAACCGTCTGCACCTATAACGCGGTGGCAGGGGATAACAATCCATAAAGGGTTCTTGCCATTAGCGCTGGCCACGGCGCGTATGGCTTTTACATCGCCCAGTTTTACCGAAAGGTCATGATAGGACACAGTCTTGCCAAAAGGTATTTCAAGCAATGCATTCCAAACTTTCTTCTGGAAATCAGTCCCTGCCGGATTTAATCTAAAGGTAAAAGAAGTACGCTTGCCTTCAAAATATTCCTGTATCTGAGTTGCAGCATCTTTTAAAGCATCAGGTATCTCGGCAGATACAGGAATATCTTCGTTCAGCACCCATATTTTAGATATGCCCTCTGTGTCACCCTCAATAAAGGTGATGCCAAGCGGGGTTTTAATATGTGCTTGATGTAAAGGCATATACAAATGTATGCAATTCTTAATCATCCTCCTCCAGATGAAAAATCTCATTAACCGTCTTCTCAAACAGCTTTGCAAGCTTTAATGCCAGTACGGTTGACGGTACATACTTCCCGGCCTCAAGTGCATTGATGGTCTGCCTGCTCACGCCAATCTTATCCGCCAGGTCCTGTTGGGTAAGGTTATGTATGGCGCGTTGTACTTTAATGTTATTCCTCATAGGTTACTGATTTATAAAATCGATACATCTTGTAGCGGAAAAGCAGGATAAAAATAAGCAGCTGAGACAGCATGGCTATCATCATTATCTGTAAAAAGGGCAGGCCGTATATAAACAGGTAACAGAATAGTATTATTGTATAATTTGTTATTGTAGCCCATGCAAGGCTGTGCAGCCTTAAGGAAGCTACAAGCTCATCTTCCTGCTTTTCTTTTGAAAATGCATATACAATACCTGTAATAATGAACAATGCTACCAATAGCTCATCCAGAATATAATTTTCAACCAGGCTGAAGTAATGCACATCGCCTATAAAACCATCATTACCTATTATAGCAAATACTTTAGCTTCGAGTACCTCACTCCAGTCAAATAAAAAAAAGGAAGCTAACGCCATACTGGATAAAAGGAACAAAATGCCGGTTACCGACCTCCACCTGTGCGGAAATAAATAAGTTGTCTGCATATATTAGAATTTTTAACGAATGTAAAGTATTATTTCCATAATGACAAATATATTTTACATTTTGTAAAACAAAAAAGCCATCAATTATTGATGGCTTTAACTAAATCAAAGTTTAAATTATGATTTTTGAGCAGGTGCAGCAGGAGCGTCTCCACCCTCAACTTTTCCTTTTATAGTAAGTATTTTGTTTACTTCGCTGTCATTAGTTGTAACAGTAACAGTCTTATTGAAAGAACCTGCGGTTGCAGCATTATACGTAGCAGTTACACTACCAGTTTCCCCCGGTTTAATTGGCGTTTTAGTGTAGTTGGTTGCAGTACAGCCACAGGCAGCCTTAACGTTTGTAATAAGGATAGTTTGCTTTGTAGTGTTTTTAAAAGTAAACTCGTGGGATACAGGCTTGCCTTTTTCAATTGAACCAAAGTCAAATGAATCTTCTTTCCAGGTAATTCCTGAAGGAGTAGCAGGTTTTGCAGCAGCTGTAGCAGCAGGTTTTGCAGTACCTGTAGCCATAGCTTTTTTAGGAGCAGCCTGTTGTGCAGAAGCTGAAAAAGAAAGCATAAGCGCACCGGCTACAGCAAATAAAGATAATTTTAATGATTTCATAATAAATAGAATTAATATTAGTTACTAAATTTTTTTCTGTTTAACATCACAAATATATTTACTTATTGCCACATATTTGTTAACCGCTTTCAAACTCTTGTTAACGACTTGTTAATGGGTTGGCGCATAAGGTTTTTTGTGGTAATATCGGTTAGTCAAAATATATACCAAAGTTGAAATTTAATAAGTTAAATATAATTGTACTCATAGGCCTGCTTGCTATTATAGGTGTAATAAGTATGCAGCTGCTCATGCTTAGCCGGGCTTATACCTTCGAGAAAAAGGAACTTGGCGAAAAGATACATTTTGCGCTGCAGGATGTGGTGAACAAGATTTATCGCGACAATCAGAACGAGCTGCCTAATACCACCCCTATAAAAAAAGTGACTGAAGATTATTATGTGGTAAATGTGGATGATGTTTTTGAGGCCGATATCCTGGAATACTACCTTAAGGCAGAGTTCCAGAAGGTAAAGCTTGACCTTGATTATGAATATGCCATATATGACTGTGCATCAGACGAAATGATGTATGGCGAATATGTTACATCTAATGGAAAAGAAGTAACAAGCGATAAACTAAAGTGCGAGAACTGCTTTACAAAGCGCGAGGGGCTCGTATACTATTTTGCCATTCGTTTCCCGAACCTCAAATATAATTACGTAACATCCCTACAGCAATATTGGGTTTATACCGGGGTGCTCTTCCTGGTACTGGTAATTTATGTATATTCTGTGCTGTTGCTGCTGAAGCAGAAGAAATATACGGAGCTGCAGAAAGATTTCATCAACAACATGACGCATGAGTTCAAGACGCCGCTGTCGTCAATACTTATTGCTTCTAACTACGCGGTTAAGCAAAAAGCCATAGAAACTGACCCAAAACTGAACAAATACCTACAGATCATCAT
>JAEWKB010000194.1 GCA_023386255.1 Bacteroidota bacterium | reverse complement strand
GGTATATTTCGCCGTCATTCTCACGGGCTATCTGTGCGGCTACTTTTAGTGCATGTTCGGCGTGTTGGGAAAAGTCGGTAGGGACTAAAATTTTTTTCATGGCTTGTTTGTTTAACAGAAAATTGGTTAGAAATTTAATACAATAAAGGTACAAAATAAATTTGCTTTAACCAATGATTTTCAAGATATAAAAAAAGTTAGTATATTTGCGCAGTTATTTACTAAAAACTAAATAATGAGGGGGCGATAGTCCCCTCTTTTTATACATTTATGACGTTCAAAGAAAAAGTATACGACCTGTTGTCTAAAGCGCTTGAAGAGCGGCCTTCGCTGTTTTTAATAGATTTTTCTATAAGCGACGGCGGCAAAATTACCGTAACGCTTGACGGTGATAACGGGGTAAGCCTGCAGGACTGTATAGACGTGAGCAGGGCCATAGAGCATAACCTTGACAGGGAAGAACATGATTTTGCGCTGGAGGTGGCATCGGCCGGGGCTACAAGCCCGTTAAAGGATAAAAGGCAGTTTAAAAAAAACGTGGGCAGGACCCTGAAGGTAAAAACTGTTGCAGGCGAAGAGATACAGGCTGAGATTACTGAAGCTAACGATGAGTTTATTGTTTTGGAATGGAAAGCCCGTGAGCCAAAACAGATAGGTAAAGGAAAAGAAACTGTCCATAAAAAAGCTGAAATACGCTATGAGGACATTAAAGAAGCAGTTGTTGTAATAATATTTTAAAAAAATAAAAAGAGTTTTTGGCATGGAAAATATAGCATTAATCGAGTCGTTTTCAGAGTTTAAAGATGATAAGCTTATAGATCGCGTTACGCTGATGGCGATCCTGGAAGATGTATTTAGAAATGCATTAAAAAAGAAGTACGGTTCTGATGATAACTTCGATATTATTATCAACCCTGACAAAGGTGATATGGAGATATGGAGGAACAGGATTGTAGTTGCCGACGGCGAGGTTGAAGACCCTAACTCTGAAATTGCCCTTTCCGAAGCCAGGAAGATTGAGCCTGATTTTGAAGTAGGCGAAGAGGTTTCTGAAGAGGTAAAGCTTATACAGCTGGGCAGGAGGGCTATACTTGCGCTGCGCCAAAACCTTATCTCTAAAATACACGAGCACGATAATACCAATCTTTATAAGCAATTTAAAGACTTAATTGGTGATATTTATACGGCCGAAGTGCACCACGTTCGCCCAAAAGCTGTAATTTTGGTTGATGATGAAGGAAATGAGATAGTGCTGCCTAAAGAAAAGCAGATACCATCAGACTTTTTCCGTAAAGGCGATAACGTTCGCGGTATCATTGAAAATGTGGAGCTGAAAGGCAACAAGCCGCAGATCATCATGTCGCGTACTTCAGAAAAATTCCTTGAAAAGCTTTTTGAACAGGAGATACCGGAAGTATTTGACGGATTAATTACAGTGAAAAAAGTGGTAAGGATACCTGGTGAAAAAGCCAAGGTTGCAGTAGATTCTTATGATGACAGGATTGATCCTGTAGGTGCGTGTGTAGGTATGAAAGGATCGCGTATTCATGGAATTGTGCGTGAGCTTGGAAACGAAAATATTGATGTTATAAACTATACAACCAATACACAGCTGTTCATTTCAAGGGCGCTGAGCCCGGCAAAGGTGTCTTCTATCAAAATTGATGAAGAAAATCACAGGGCTGAGGTATTCCTTAAGCTGGAAGAAGTGTCTAAGGCTATCGGGCGCGGAGGCCATAACATTAAGCTGGCAGGGTTATTGACCGGTTATGAGCTTGATGTTATACGTGAAGGAAGCCCTGCTGAAGATGAAGACGTTGAACTGACAGAATTCTCAGACGAGATCGAGGCGTGGGTAATTGAGGAATTTGCCAAAATAGGCCTTGATACCGCCCGCAGCGTACTGAACCAGGATGTTGCCGATCTTGTAAGGAGGACAGACCTTGAGGAAGAGACTATACTTGATGTAATGAGGATACTTAAGGAAGAATTTGAAGAATAATTATATACAATACAACAACGCAACAACAAGAAGATAATTTAAAGAGATTGTATGTCTGAAGAAAGAGCAATAAGAATAAACAAAGTATTAAGGGAATTAAACATTTCGCTGGACAGGGCTGTGGAGTTTCTTAAGGATAAGGGACACACTATTGACGCTAGCCCCAACGCAAAGATATCCACCGAAGAGTATAATGCCCTGTTTAACCAGTTTTCGGCCGATAAAGGCAAGAAAGCCGCTTCGCTGGAGGTGAGTGAGGAGAAGAGGAAGGAGAAGGAAGCGCTAAGGATAGAAAGGGAGCGTGAGCTCGAGGAAAAACGCAGGCAGGAAGAAGAAAAGCAAAGGCAGGAAGTTATTAAGGCCAAAGCTTCACTTTCGGGCCCTGTGGCGGTTGGTAAAATAGACCTTAATCCTAAAAAAGCGGAGCCCTCTTCAGACACTCCTGCAAAACAGGAACCGGCTAAACAGGAAGAACCTGTGGCAAAACCTGCCGAAGTAAAAGCAGAAGAGCCTAAGGCAGCGCCGGCGCCTAAAGAGGAAACTCCGGAACCGGTAAAGCAGCCTGAACCTAAAAAGGAGCCTGCTATTGTGGCTAAAGAGCCTGAAGCGCCTGCAGCACCGGAAGATGAAAAGATAACAACGCAGTACCAGAAACTTTCGGGTACTACCTTTACAGGGCAAACTATAGACCTTTCTCAATTCGAGAAAAAGAAGAAGGAAGAGCCCAGAAAAGATGCTAAATCCGGCAATGCAAACCAGCAGGGCCAGGGCGGCGCGAACAATAACAAGAATAAAAGAAAAAGGATTACCCCTAAACCGGGTGCGCCGGGCCAGCCTGCACAAGGCAATAAGCCGGGCCAGCCTGCACAAGGCGGCAACAGGCCGGGCAGCAATAAGTTTGGCCCTAACAAGCCGGGCGGCGGCGGTTTTAACAAAGGAGGCAACAGGCCTGCTATTGTTGCCAAAGTAGAGCCTACCGAAGAAGAGGTTAAAAACCAGATACGTGAAACCCTTGAAAAACTTCAGGGTAAAGGCGGTAAGTCTAAAGCGGCGAAATACAGGAGGGACAAGCGTGATAGCCACCGCCAGAAATCTGACGATGAGCAACGCATGATGGAAGAGGGAAGCAAGGTACTTAAGGTAACAGAGTTTGTTACCGTAGGTGAAATTGCTACCATGATGGATGTGCCTATTACCAAAGTTATATCAGTATGTATGTCGCTTGGCATCATGGTTACCATGAACCAAAGGCTTGATGCTGAAACGCTTACTATTGTGGCTGACGAGTTTGGTTATGAAGTGCAGTTCATTACTACCGATATTGAAGAAACAATGGAGGTTGTAGAAGACAGGGAAGAAGACCTTGTGCACCGTGCGCCTATCGTTACGGTAATGGGCCACGTTGACCACGGTAAAACTTCATTGCTTGACTATATCCGTAAGGAGAATGTTATTGCGGGCGAATCAGGTGGTATAACCCAGCACATTGGTGCCTATGGTGTAACGCTTGATAACGGCCAGAAAATTACATTCCTTGATACACCGGGCCACGAAGCGTTTACCGCTATGCGTGCACGTGGTGCCCAGGTTACCGATATTGCCATCATTGTAATTGCAGCTGATGATGACATCATGCCGCAGACGAAAGAGGCGATAAATCACGCTCAGGCAGCCGGTGTGCCAATTATATTTGCAATTAATAAGGTGGATAAGCCAAACGCTAATCCTGAAAAGATAAAAGAACGCCTTGCCGGTATGAACCTTTTGGTGGAAGACTGGGGTGGTAAGATACAGTCGCACGACATTTCGGCCAAAACAGGACTTGGTGTTAAAGACCTTCTTGAAAAGGTATTGCTTGAGGCTGAAATATTAGACCTTAAAGCCAACCCTAATAAAGCTGCTGTGGGTACTGTAGTAGAGGCTTTCCTTGATAAAGGGCGCGGCTATGTATCAACAGTGCTGGTACAGGGCGGTACGCTAAAAGTAGGCGATTATGTACTTGCCGGCAAGCATCACGGTAAAGTAAGGGCAATGCATGATGAGCGTGGGCACAATATTAAAGAAGCAGGGCCATCTCAGCCTATATCTATATTGGGCCTTGACGGTGCTCCTACGGCGGGTGATAAATTCAGCGTATTTGAAGATGAAAGGGAAGCGAAACAGATTGCCGCTAAGCGTACACAGCTTATCCGTGAGCAGTCGGTGCGCACACAAAGGCATATTACCCTTGCCGAGATTGGCAGAAGGATAGCCCTTGGCCAATTTAAAGAGCTTAACATTATCCTTAAGGGTGACGTGGACGGTTCGGTTGAAGCTTTGTCTGATTCATTCTCAAAACTATCAACAGAAGAGATACAGATCAATATTATACACAAAGGGGTAGGTGCAATTACCGAGTCTGATGTACTTCTTGCTTCAGCATCCGATGCCATCATCATAGGCTTTAACGTACGTCCGTCTGCCAATGCGAAGCAGCTTGCTGATAAGGAAGAAATTGACATCAGGAACTACTCTATCATTTATGATGCGATTGACGATCTTAAGGATGCAATGGAAGGTATGCTTTCTCCTGAAATGAAGGAAGAAATTACCGGTACTGCCGAAATCAGAGAAATATTCAAGATTTCGAAAGTGGGTACTATTGCAGGATGTATGGTGACAGATGGTAAGATATTCAGGAATTCACGTATAAGGCTTATAAGGGAAGGTGTGGTTATATATACCGGAGAGCTTGCGGCGCTTAAACGATTTAAAGATGATGTGAAAGAGGTATCTAAAGGGTATGACTGCGGTATGCAGGTTAAGAACTACAACGATATCCAGCAGCTTGATATTATTGAAGCATTCCAGGAAGTTGAAGTTAAAAAGAAACTTAAATAACAGCTTACCGGCTAAAAAAAAACCTGCTATTTGAGCAGGTTTTTTTTATTTATTAGGTTTTATAAGTAAAGCGTAAGGGTATTTCTTTTTAATATCAAGTAAGGCTCTTTCAGCATCAATACGTGATTTAAAATTACCTACCCAAACCTTATAAGTAGGGCTGGCAAATATAATGGTGCCATCTATTGTTTTATAGCTACGCTTAAAATCGGCCAGGGTTTTTCTGGCTGCCTCGTTATCACCATAAAATATCTGGATCTTGTAACGGTCATTTACGATAATTGATGAATTAATCTTACGTTTTTCAGCAAGTAGCTGCTCAAATCGTGCATCCTGTGCCACAATATTATTGTCCTGTGCCACCATTGTTGTGGCTCCTGTAATACAGAAACCGGCTACAAAAAAAAGCTGCTTTATCTTTAAAATTCTCATAATGAAGTATGTTTACAGCAAAAATACAACTATTTATTTTAGCTGCCAGAATGCAGTTTATTTAGAATTGTTATAAATTGCTTTTAAGATTTTATTTAAAGTTTGAGAATTATACATAAGTCGTATTTTTGTGGGAGTTTTTAAAAAAGTATGCTGTTTCCTCAGTATCCCTGAAAAAACTGTACCAAATTAAGTCGATAATCATTTTTAATATGAAAAAAGTGGGTAACCATAATTCGTTTTCAAGAATTTTATTGTTCTGTTTAGCACTTTCGCTATCATTCTCCCTCTCCTCTTTCGCTCAACAGGCTGCTGCTCCTGCGGCTGCCGACGCTGCTGCTGCACCTGCTGATCCTGCTGCTGCGGCTACAGGTGCTCCTGCTGCTGCCGGTGCGGGCGATGCTGCAAAGGGTAAGGAGTTGTTT
>JAEWKB010000099.1 GCA_023386255.1 Bacteroidota bacterium | reverse complement strand
CGGCAATAATGATCTTTCAATACTTAGTGGGGCCGGAACGGCTTTCCCAATGTATGGTACCGGTACGGTAGGCTACCTGCAGGCAGGGTTTAAGTTTAGGGATAATTTAATTGGAAATACAACCCTTATGCCTTATGTATCGGTTCAGTATGCTGATTACGACAGGCTGAACAATAACATGGCATATATTGACGCAGGAGTTAACTGGCTGCTGGCAGGACATACTTCAAAGTTGACCATATCGTACCAGGACCGCCCTGTATTTAATATTGCAGGCGACAGTACAACAAGAAAAGGGGCTGTAGTAGCCCAGTACCAGGTATTTTTTAATTGAGCTGTAGAGTCTTTATTTCCGAAATTAAACGACCATCAGCACTGAAACCCTCTAATAGAATTTTTACAGTTTTTTGCCCTGTGACAGGAATGGTAAATTTAAATTCACCGTTTTCATTGGCCATTACTTCAGGGAACCAGTTAATTATGCCAAAATTTACAAAACCTTTATCTGTAGTAGAATTATAGGTTACATTTTCAAAGGGCCATACATTTTCAAACCCGTTTTTAAATACTATGGATGTTGGATCATTACGTTTAAGCAGCGCCTCCTTTTTTCGGTAAATTTTTATTACACCTGAAAAATTTCTTATAGAAGGCACAAGTACAGTAGGGTTTAGGTAAATTTCATCAATCTCATCCATCCTGATAATCCTTAATTGTGAATAATCATATACCTGTATATTATCTATATATACTGCCGCTGTACTGGCCGCGGCATTAATAGATGAGCTGCGCGCCCGTGTAGAAATTGAAATATCTACACCATTGTCATTTACAATAAAGCCATAATTAGTAATGAAGCGCAGTAGAGTATTGTATGTAATCTCGGCATCGGTAATTTTTATGCCGCGTAAATTTTGGTTTCCGCTGCTACGTTCATATTTCAATTTTTTGGCTTCTATCAATACTTCTTCAAGCTCGACGGCATCATCCTGTATTAACGGCATTTCATAGGCCCCAGGAGTTGCTGTAGCTGTGCAGGGTGGCTCTGGCTTGTACATTTTATAAAATTTGCGGTTTGCATTCAGCACCTGTGGCATAACTGTAAGGTTTTTTGGTGTTGCCCCTTTTTTTAGCAGGGTAAAATTAACATGTGCTGAATCAGGTATTATAAGGTTGTTGAAAAAGAATTCATTATTATCATTAATGTCAGTAAGCTCTTCAATGTAGGTACTGTTTGAAAACAGCCTGATTTTGGCGTATTTATTGTCAGCCGAAGGCGCTACAGTACCTTTAACGTTCAAACCCATATCAAAAGTAAAATTATTGCTTGGCGGATTGCTGCGTATGTTGTGCCACTCATATTTACTCTTATGGTTTAGCAGGAACAGGTCAAGCTCATAATGCTTTCCTTTTGATAATGTTTCAAAAAAATATTTTCCGGGAGTGTTTCCTTTAATATAAGGCGCTATGAGCAAGTCGCCGTAAATATCACGGTTGTTCTCAATGCTGATAGTATTTTCGGGCAATATAGAAACGCTGAGGTTCATGTGAGGATAACTTACCAACCCTTTAAGTTCTATTTCATCATCTTTCTGTACCGGTTTCTGAAAAGTAGCATTGAGCATAGTTTTAGGATATATATATACCACGCGTTCAGCGAGCTGGTTTAAATCCTTATCCAGTACCCTTATCGTATTGGTACCGGCAAAAAAATCTGTATTGGGCAGTAATATAACCTGTTCCGTTTTTTGATTGGAAAAATCAACGTCATAAATAGCTGCTTTGTCATCCTGGTGCACCACAAGGTATAGTGGGTTATTTTTGAAAGTATTTACCGATTGGGTATTAGTACGTATTTTAATAAGTGTATTGTCGGCAATGCCATAATTATTAACATCAAGAGCCACTCCTCTAGCGTGTGGTGCAGGCAAGTGCTGCTCATACTTTACGCCGTCAAATATAACAGCGATTTTGTAGCCGGCCCCGGCAGTAGCAGGTAAATCTGTTTTGCCGTAACCCAGCCTGTTAAGCGGGATCTTTTTAAGAGCGACACCTTTATCATCTGTCAGTATGGCTTCGGTTACAGGAAGTGGTATATAGCCACAGCCATATACACGTATACCTATATTATTTACTGCTCCCTGAAGCAGGATACCTCCTTCGGGATTTATTTCTATAACTGGTTTGCCTGCAGCTGCTGATAAAATACTTCCTCCCCCGGCCGTTTGATTTATAACGGTTATTTCATATACTGATGATTCATCTTCGGTAAAGTTGTTCATCCAGTTTGTGTAGAACTGCAGGTAATACTTACCTGTCTTAAATTTGCTGTTCAGCTTAAAATGGCCTGTAAAGCTGCCTATGTTTCCATACAATAGTTGCGTTTCCAGTATCTTCCCCTCCTGATCCAGCAGCGCTGCATATATGTTTATGGTATTAAAAAAAGGCAGATTCTTCTTTCTGTGGAAAACATACCCTTTAAACCACACTGATTCATTAGTAGTGAAAACATGCTTATCAAAATGAACATGTATATTCTCGCGTTCAAGCGAGAAATAGTCAGAAAATACTTTTAAGAGATAATCATGCTTCTGGTCTGTCGGCTGTGATGTTTGTGCTGTACCAATTGCATAACAAAAGGCAAAGCATAAGAGTAAAATCTTTTTCATTGATAAGGTGTGGTTTTTCTTTGTAAAATTTTCTTAAAATTATAACATTGACTTATCAGGTATATTTTGTTTTAGCATAACATTAACGAATAAAAAAGGGAGCACATTGTGCTCCCTTTTTCTATTATTAGGCAATGATTACATCATTCCAGGCATTCCGCCGCCCATTGGCATTCCGCCGCCGGCATTTTCTTCTTTAATATCTATTAAAGCACACTCAGTGGTAAGTATCATACCCGCAACCGAAGCAGCATTTTCAAGAGCTACACGTGTTACTTTTTTAGGGTCTATAATACCTGCCGATAGCATATCCACATACTCATCAGTCTTAGCGTTGTAACCGAAATCACCCTGGCCTTCAGCTACTTTTGCTACTACTACGCTTCCTTCAAGGCCTGCGTTTTCCACAATTGTCCTTAATGGAGATTCAACAGCACGGGAAACTATTTGGATACCTGTAGCTTCATCAGCGTTTTCAGCTTTAATGTCACCCAACACTTTCTTAGCCCTTAATAAAGCAACACCGCCACCTGCTACAATACCTTCTTCAACAGCGGCACGTGTTGCATGAAGTGCATCATCCACACGGTCTTTTTTCTCTTTCATCTCCACTTCAGATGCTGCACCTACATATAGTACGGCTACACCACCGGCAAGCTTGGCAAGGCGCTCCTGTAGTTTCTCCCTGTCATAATCAGATGTGGTAGATTCCATCTGTGCCTTAATCTGGTTCACACGGTTTTTAATGTTATCACCTTCGCCGGCACCGTTCACAATAGTTGTATTGTCTTTGTCAATAACAACTTTTTCGCACGTACCAAGCATGTCAAGCGTAGCATTTTCAAGCGTGTAGCCTCTTTCTTCAGCTATTACGGTACCGCCTGTAAGTATCGCAATATCTTCAAGAAGCGCTTTCCTTCTATCACCAAAGCCAGGGGCTTTAACAGCAGCAATTTTAAGAGCACCACGCAGTTTGTTTACTACAAGGGTAGCAAGTGCTTCACCGTCAACATCTTCAGCAATGATTAATAGCGGTTTACCTGATTGCGCTACCGGCTCAAGTACCGGAAGCAGTTCTTTCATTGAAGATACTTTTTTATCGTATAGTAAAATGTACGGCCTGTCAAGTTCAGCCTCCATTTTCTCAGAATTTGTTACAAAGTAAGGCGACAGGTAACCCCTGTCAAACTGCATACCTTCCACTACGTCAACATAAGTGTCAGTACCTTTAGCTTCTTCAACAGTAATTACGCCCTCTTTACCTACTTTACCGAAAGCGGTAGCAATAAGTTCACCTATAGTCTCGTCATTATTGGCAGAAATTGAAGCTACCTGTTTGATTTTTTCTGTAGCGCTGCCTACTTCTTTAGATTGTTGTGCAAGATCGGCCACAATAGCTTCAACAGCCTTGTCTATACCGCGCTTCAGGTCCATTGGGTTGGCGCCTGCAGCTACGTTTTTAAGCCCTTCTTTTACAATAGCCTGAGCAAGTACTGTAGCTGTAGTAGTACCGTCACCGGCAAGGTCATTGGTTTTAGAGGCTACTTCCTTAACCATTTGTGCACCCATGTTTTCAAGGGTATCAGTAAGCTCTACTTCTTTAGCTACCGATACACCATCTTTAGTTACAGTTGGCCCACCAAATGACTTGCTGATTATAACATTACGGCCTTTAGGGCCAAGGGTTACTTTTACTGCATTAGCAAGTGCATCAACACCGCGCTTTAAACCATCGCGTGCCTCAATATCAAATTTTATTTCTTTTGCCATTGGTATTTTGTTTTACTTTTAAATATTAAACACTTAGATTATTGCAAAAATCTCATCTTCTTTCATGATAAGGTAATCCTTACCTTCAAATTTCAATTCTGTTCCTGCATATTTACCATACAAAACAGTATCGCCCACTTTTACAGTCATTTCGTGGTCTTTAGTTCCGTTACCTACGGCTACTACAATACCCTTTTGCGGTTTCTCTTTAGCAGTGTCAGGAATAAAAATTCCGGAAGCTGTTTGTGTTTCTGCTGCAACCGGCTCAATAAGAACACGGTCAGATAGTGGTTTAATGTTTAAAGCCATATGTGTTAAATTTATTTGTTATTAAAGTTTGATGTTTCTGCTTTTTCAGAAATTGTGCCAATTAAAAAAACTGACAAATTTACCGAATAAAAAATGCCAGCTTTGACAGGCTGGCATTTTTTAAGTTTTTTATTATGATATGTTATTCTGCAGGTGTAGTAGCAGGAGCCGGTGTAGTGGCGCCTTGTGGCTGTGCAGGAGTTGTAGCTTGTCCGCTGGCAGGTGCAGAGCCCGGCGCAGGCTGTGTAGCTGCGGCAGGGGTAGTAGCACCATCAATCAGGCTGTCATTACCAGATGCGCTGTTTGAGAAACTCATTGATGAAAGCAGTATCAGAACAATAAGGGCTGTAGCAAGTGTCCAGGTACTTTTGTCAAGAAAATCGGTAGTTTTTTGTACACCACCCATCATTTGAGATCCGCCCAGGGTAGATGACAAACCTCCGCCTTTAGGATTTTGTACCATGATTACTATTATAAGCAGGAAACTAACAATAGTTATTAGTACCAGAAAAATTGAAAATGTGCTCATTGCCTTAATTATTATTTTGTTGTAAAAGTTTTATGTCTGAAATACGGTCTGCAAAGAAAACACTTTTTTCCGGATATTTCAAAATTAAAATTTCATATGCCTGTATAGCCTTGCTGTACTTCTTCTGTTCCAGGTAAACCCGTGCAAGTGTCTCTGTCATAAGGTATGAGGTGTCCTGCGTGCTGCGCTCAATATTTACCGGTGGGGCAGGGGCTGTTTTACTGGGCACTATCTTGGGGTTCGATTCAATAAACTTATCTATAAGTTCCAGTTTTTTGCTCTTAGCTTCGTCCGGTTCAGGAACAATGGCTTCAGGTTCTTCGTCCGGAACTTGTTTTTCCGCCTCTTCATTCCTTTTTATTGGCGATAGTTTTGACAGCTGCAGCCATTCCTGGAACGAGTGTTTTTCTGTTTTATCAAATTCCAGCGGCTTACCTATTTCAAGGCTTTCTTTGGCTTTTTCTATAACCGGGATTATAGGGGCTTCGGTAACTATAACCTCAGGTTCTTCAGCAACAGGCTCTTCGCTTTTAGGCTCAGTAGCTTTAATGCTTAGTTTTATAGATTCCTCCAGCTTGTTAACCGGCGTCCCTGGCTCCTCCGCTACAGGTATAACTTGCTCACTTTCCTTAATTATTATTTCTTCAGTAGCTTTTTCCTGCTCTTCAAAAAAGTTTTTCTGTATGCTCTGGAACTGCTCAGTAGTAATGAAGTCAAACAAGATTGACCTGTCGGTAGTATAGGCGGCTGCCTTCTTCAGTTCCGTATTATAGCGATAGCTGTCCCGGTTGTACAAACCTTTTAGCTGTATAGCACGCGCACTCTGCAGGTAAGGATACTCAGAGAGTACCGCCTCCAGTTCCAGCGTTTGCCTTTCGGTTAGGCTGTAGGGCTTATTGAGCAGGTATGTAAAATCTTTTGTATTCAATTTTAGTGTTCAAAGTTTAGTGTTCAGTGTTCAGTAACTGCATACTGATGATTGAACACTGCCACTAGTTCTACCATTTTGCCAGCGAGTCGTTAAAAATATCCTGTGTTATCCTCTCAAAAATTACATCAAGCCCTTCACGCAGCGTTGCACCCGTAGGAAGCTGGTTCCCGCTGAAGTCATGGTAAAAGCTATAACGCTTTTCAAAATCGTCATCTTCTTTTTTCCTGTTGGTAAATCTTACCAATACAGTTATGCTAAGCCTGTTTTGTGCGGCACGCTGGTCGGCAGTAGCCGTCATGGGCGATATGCGGTAATCTACAATCTCACCTTCATATACCAGGTCGCCGCCGCTGTTGGTAAGGCTCAGGTTGGTTTGGTTCTGTATCAGGTCCTGAAGCCTCCGCGTGAAGGTAATGTCGATTCCCGGCTCTACCAGTTCGGCATTATTGATAAAATAGTTTACCTGAAAGGTTTCCGCGTCAATCTTGCCGGTCCCGGTAAAATTATAATAGGCGCAACTGCTTAAAGTAATTAGCAGTGTTAGTGCCAGTATAGCTTTTAATCTTTTCATTTTGTATCAGTTTCTATAAATCGAACTGCTTGATTTTTCGGTATAATGTCCTTTCCGAAATCCCCAATTCTTCGGCAGCTGCTTTGCGCTTACCTTTATTGCGTTCCAGTGCTTTTTTTATCAGTTCAATCTCCTTTTCATCCAGCCTTAGCGTTTCTTCTTCCTCAACGGTTTCGGCAAACAGGTAGTTATCGTCGTCGTCGTCATCATCATGATGTTCTACAACCGGTTCAGGCCTGTTTTGCTTTTGTGGGGTATATACCTCGGTGCGCGGCAGTTCCTCAAATTCACGGTCGCTTTCATCCCTATTGCCATAAATGCGTTGTATAAGCCCTTTGTTGGTTTCCTGCACCTTGCCGCTGTTGCCGTTTTGCATCAGTTCCAGCGTAAGCTTTTTCAGGTCGTTAAGGTCGGCCTTCATATCAAACAACACCTTATATAGTATCTCTCTTTCATTACTGAAGTCGCTTTCCTGTTTTTTCTGGCCCGGTACTATGGCAGGGAGGTTGGTGCCGGCCTCGGGCAGATAGCCTCTTAATGCCGAACCGGAAATATTCCTGTTGGTTTCTAAAACCGATATCTGCTCCGCCACGTTACGCAGCTGGCGTATGTTCCCGCTCCAGCGGTATTGCGTGAGAAGGTTTACCGCATCATCTTCCAACCGTATAGGCGGCATCTTGTATTTATGTGCAAAATCAGAAGAAAATTTACGGAACAACAGGTGGATGTCATCCTTGCGGTCGCGAAGGGGTGGGAGGGTAATCTCTACCGTGCTTAAACGATAGTATAAGTCTTCCCTAAACTTGCCTTTTTCAATAGCATCAAACATATTAACATTGGTTGCTGCCACAATACGCACATTAGTTTTCTGTACCTGGCTGGAGCCGACTTTGATAAATTCACCATTTTCCAGCACACGCAGCAGTCTTACCTGTGTGGTAAGCGGAAGTTCGCCAACTTCGTCAAGGAATATGGTACCGCCGTCGGCTACTTCAAAGTAACCTTCGCGGGTATTGGTAGCGCCGGTAAAAGCGCCTTTTTCATGCCCGAAAAGTTCGCTGTCAATAGTACCTTCGGGTATGGCGCCACAGTTTACGGCAATGTATTTGCCGTGCTTGCGGTGCGACAGCGCGTGTATAATTTTAGGTATGCTCTCTTTACCCACACCGCTTTCCCCCGTAACAAGTACGGAGATATCGGTAGGGGCCACCTGTATGGCTTTTTCTATAGCGCGGTTAAGCTTAGAGTCGTTCCCTATAATCTCGAACCGCTGTTTTATGGCTTGTACGCTTTCCATTATTTTTTCGTTTCAGGTTTCAAGTTTCAGGTTATTGAAATTTGTTACCTTTAAAGTCTTTTTTGTTTAAGTACACTATGAATTTTTTTATCTTCCCACTTAATTTTTCATAGTCTCCCCTTAATCCGATAAATTGTTCTTCAGTAATATACCCGCAGTCCAAAAGACGATACAATTGAGAACGTGTTTCTCCGGCTGAACCTTTCGCGATAGCAAGAAATTGCCTAAATTCAATATTTCCGTCCCTTTCAAATCCTTCGGCTATATTATCCATAACTGAACCAGACGAGGCTTTTATCTGCGACTTTAGCCTAAAATCTGTACTCAAGCTTGTTTCAATAGATATAATATGTATAGTATGTGCCAGTTTCCTTGCTTCATTCCAGATATCTAAATCTTCAAACCTATTTATAGTTGCCATAACCTGAAACTTGAAACCTGAAACAACTTTATTGCATTTCTGAATACCCAACAGCTTCACCTATTAACGTTGCCGATGTACAGTCACTTACCAGTACATTTACAAAATCACCCGGCTTGTAGTTTTCTTTAGGGAAAACCACGGTTGTGTTTTGCGAGTTACGCCCGCTCCAGTGTGCGTCAGAACGTTTTGATTCCTTCTCAATCAATACTTCTACTACTTGCCCCACAAAACGCTGCGTGCGCTCATAACCTATCTTCTGCTGCAGGTTGATGATCTCGGTAAGCCTGCGGTTCTTCACTTCGGCAGGTACATCGTCTTCCATTTTACGCGCCGCAAGCGTACCCGGACGTTCAGAATAGGCAAACATAAAACCGAAGTCATACTTACAGTACTCCATGAGTGATAATGTATCCTGGTGGTCTTCCTCTGTCTCGGTAGGGAAACCTGCTATCATATCCTGCGACAGCGACATTTCTGGAATTATCCTGTATATATTGTCAACCAGCGCCATGTATTCTTCACGTGTGTGCTGGCGGTTCATCTCTTTTAATATACGTGTGCTTCCGCTCTGAACCGGAAGGTGGATGTATTTACATATATTATGGTGTTTCGCCATTACCTCTATCACCTCCAGGTGCATGTCCTGCGGGTTAGATGTACTGAAACGGAAACGCATTTTTGGATAAGCCGTTGCCACCATATCCAGCAGCTGTGCAAAATCAACCGCCGTGGCTTTTTGCATTTCGGTAGCTTTTACAAAATCTTTTTTAAGCCCGCCGCCATACCACAGGTAGCTGTCCACATTCTGGCCCAGCAGGGTTACCTCTTTAAAGCCGCGGCTCCACAGGTCGGCAATCTCTTCCATTATGCTTTGCGGCTCACGGCTGCGTTCACGGCCACGGGTAAATGGCACTACGCAAAAAGTACACATGTTGTCGCACCCACGGGTTATTGATACAAATGCGGTAACGCCATTGCTGTTAAGACGCACAGGCGCAATATCACCATAGGTTTCTTCTTTAGAAAGGATTACATTAATAGCATCACGGCCTTCTTCAACTTCCTTTAAAAGGTTGGGTATATCTTTATAAGCATCCGGCCCCACAACTAGGTCTACAATCTTTTCTTCCTCCAGGAACTGTGCTTTAAGGCGTTCGGCCATACAGCCAAGTACACCCACCTTCATTCCCGGGTTTATTTTTTTTACGGCATTATATTTTTCCAGCCTTTTACGTACGGTTTGCTCCGCCTTGTCCCTTATAGAGCAGGTATTTACCAGTACCAGGTCGGCCTCCTCCAGGTTTTGCGTTGTGTTATAACCCTGTTCGGTAAGTATTGATGCTACAATCTCACTGTCAGAAAAATTCATCTGGCAGCCATAGCTTTCTATAAACAGCTTCTTGGTGTTTTGTTCTTTCTGCTCTAAAACAAGGCTTTGGCCCTGCCTGCTTTCTTCAATTATCTTTTCCATCTGCGCTCCTGTAGTGCTTTTTTTGAGAACTGCAAAGATAGTATTTTATTTTAAGGTGTGACATTATGACAGCTTTTGCTGATGATAATTTTTAGTAGATGAAGATGATGAAAAAGGTTAATGTTTTTGAAAAATGGGGCTTTTAAAATCGGCAAAAAACCAATATTTAAAAAAAACCAATACTTTTGCGACACAAAGAAAAGTATAATGGCAAAGAATTTAGTGATTGTGGAGTCGCCTGCAAAGGCAAAAACCATTGAGAAATTTTTAGGTAAGGATTACCAGGTTGAGTCCAGCTACGGGCACATTGCCGACCTGCCTTCCAAAGAAATAGGTGTTGATGTTGACAATGGTTTTAAACCGAAGTACGAAGTCTCTGCCGATAAAAAAGCACTGGTAAAAAAATTAAAAGACCTTTCTAAAACAGCCGAAACGGTGTGGCTGGCAAGTGATGAGGACCGCGAAGGGGAGGCCATAGCGTGGCACCTGGCGGAAGAACTGAAACTGGACCAGAAGAAAACAAAAAGGATTGTTTTTCATGAGATAACCAAATCGGCCATACAAAAAGCAATTGAAAATCCGCGTGGCATAAATTATAACCTTGTAAATGCCCAACAGGCACGCCGCGTGCTGGACAGGCTTGTAGGTTATGAGCTTTCGCCGGTGCTCTGGAAAAAAGTAAAGACGGGCCTTTCTGCGGGAAGGGTACAATCAGTATCAGTAAGGCTTATTGTAGAGCGTGAGCGCGATATACAAAACTTTAAAGCCGAAGCATCATATAATGTTACTGCCGAATTTGTAAACGAGGCAGGAAAAACATTTAAGGCGAGGCTGCCAAAGAACTTCAGCACAAAAGAAGAAGCTCAGGATTTCCTCAATAAAAATATAGGTTCTATATATAAGGTGTCGGATCTTGAAACCAAGCCGGCTAAGAAATCGCCTGCCGCACCTTTCACAACCTCTACACTTCAGCAGGAAGCCGCAAGGAAACTATATTTCCCGGTAGGTGTTACTATGATGCTGGCCCAAAGGCTGTATGAGGCAGGGCTTATTACTTACATGAGGACCGACAGCGTAAACCTTTCTCAGGAAGCCATGAGTGCTGCCGAAGAGGAAATTACCCGTTCGTACGGTAAAGAGTTCAGCCGCCCGCGCAACTATGCTACCAAAAGTAAAGGGGCGCAGGAAGCGCACGAGGCCATTCGTCCGACCGATATGACAAGGCACACCGTAAATATAGACCGTGATCAGGCAAGGCTGTACGACCTGATATGGAAACGTACAGTAGCATCGCAAATGAGTGATGCGCAGCTGGAGCGTACCAATGTTAAGATTGTTGCTAATAATCATAACGAAATTTTTGCCGCATCGGGCGAAGTTTTGCTGTTTGAAGGGTTTCTTAAAGTATATCTTGAAGGAAATGATGATGAAGATACTGAACAGGAAGGCATGCTGCCGGCACTACGTGTTAATGAGCAGTTGCGTAATAACTACATTACAGCTACCGAACGATTTTCTCGTCCGCCGGCACGATATACGGAAGCATCGCTGGTAAAAAAGCTGGAGGAGCTGGGCATTGGGCGTCCGTCAACCTACGCGCCAACCATATCTACCATCATCAACAGGAACTATGTTGAGAAAGGCAGCTTTGAAGGGCAGGAGCGCAAGTACCGCCAGTTAACTTTAAAGGGCACATCAGTTTCGGAGCAGGAACTAAGTGAAAATGTAGGTTCAGATAAAGGAAAGCTAATTCCTACCGATATAGGTATCATTGTAAATGACTTCCTTGTGAACCATTTTGAGTCGATACTGGATTATAACTTTACCGCCAAGGTAGAGCAGGATTTTGATGAGATAGCTTCGGGTAATGAGGACTGGACCAAAATGATGAAGGACTTTTACGGCCATTTTCACCCGGTAGTAAAAGACGTTGAGAAAAATGCTGAGCGGGAGTCAGGTGAGCGTATATTGGGTGTTGATCCTAAAACAGGAAAGCCGGTGAGTGTGCGATTAGGTAAATTTGGCCCTATGGCACAAATTGGTGATGCTGAAGATGAGAACAAGCAGTTTGCCAGCCTTATGCCGGAACAGAACATTGGTACCATCACCCTTGATGAAGCTTTAGGATTATTCCAATTACCTAAAAATCTTGGCACTTATAAAGGAGAAGAAGTTGAAGTAAACAATGGGCGTTTCGGCCCCTATGTGCGTTTTGGCAAAATGTTCATTTCGCTTCCAAAAGGCGAAGATCCGCTTGATATTACTTTTGAAAGGGCTACACAGCTTATAGGTGAAAAAGAGCAGGCCGATGCGCCTATTGGTTACTATGAAGAACTTCCTGTGCAAAAAGGCGTTGGGCGTTTCGGGCCATTTATTAAATGGAACGGCATGTTCATCAACGTAAGCAAAAAATATAATTTTGATAACCTTTCGCAGGCAGATATTGAGGCACTGATTGAAGATAAGCTTCAAAAGGACCAGGATAAAGTGATACATAACTGGGAAGCTGAGGGCATTAAAGTTGAAAAGGCACGTTGGGGGCGCTCGGTAATCCTTAAAGGAAAAACAAAAATAGAGCTTAATAAAGATGTTGATGCTTCTAAGCTAACCCTTGACCAGGTGAAGCAGATGATAGAGGCTAAAGCCCCTGCTAAAAAGGCTGCGGCCAAAAAAGCTGCACCTGCAAAAGCAACTACTAAAAAAGCAGCAGTTAAAAAGAAATAAGATATGGTATTTGACTTTTTACAACCTGTAGAGCACGAAGTACTGGAGTATGTTGACAGCCTGTCATTGCAAACACTTGGCAAAAAGGTTGTAATGCACACACCTGAAGAATTTCCGGAGATTGAAAGTGCTTCAATAGCTATTATAGGTGTTCTTGATAACAGGGGAGGTGAAGAGCGAAAAGACCATGTACACCTTAATTATATACGCAAGCAGTTTTACAGCCTGTACCCGGGTAACTGGGAGATGAATGTTGTTGACCTTGGCAACATTCCGGCCGGCGATTCGCTCCAGGATACCTATTATGCCCTTAAAAGCATAGCGGCTGAATTAATGCGTAATAAAGTAATACCTGTTGTTATAGGAGGGACACAGGACTTAACATACGCACTTTACCGTGCTTATGATAACCTTGAGCAAATGGTTAACTTGGTGGCGATTGACAGCAAGTTCGATTTTGGGAAGGAAAATGATGTTGTTTCGGCAACGTCATATCTAACGCGGGTAATTATTGAAGAGCCAAACAACCTTTTTAATTATAGCAACATTGGTTACCAGACCTACTATAATTCGCAGGAAGAGATAGATCTTATAGAAAAACTTTTTTTTGACGCCTATCGTTTAGGTGAAGTTTCGGCGAACCCCGCCGTTGCTGAGCCCGTGTTCCGCGATGCGGATATGGTGAGCTTGGATATGACATCCGTAAAATCAAGTGACTCGGGCAATTTAGTTAATTTTATCCCAAATGGTTTTAATGGTAAAGAAATTTGTACTTTAGCACGCTATGCAGGAATTAGTGATAAAGTAACCTCTTTTGGGATTTTTAATCACAATAATACAAAGCAGGAGTCCGTTCTCATAGCCCAGATAGTGTGGTATTTTATTGAAGGGATACATTACAGGTCTAATGAATATCCTTTTGGCAGTAAGGAAGATTATACCCGCTATATTGTTCCTATGGAGGATGAGGAGCTGGTGTTTTATAAAAGTGACAGGACCGAAAGGTGGTGGATTGAAATACCATTTATATCGGGTACAAATAATAAACTTAAAAGAAACACGTTATTACCTTGCATTTATGAAGATTATGTGGGTGCCTGCAATAACGAACTGCCGGAGCGGTGGTGGAAGGCCCAGAGAAAAAACATAATTTAGACGAATTGTTACAAAATATCGATGATTTGCTTAATGTTAGTAATCATTTGGTTTTTGTTTAGGTTTTTTTATTAAAAAAATTGTTTTTTTGAAAATAAATAAATAGGTTTACGCCCTTAAAAATAGAAGTACATAAATAACCCAAATTTATATGAAGAAGCTCATTGCATTAACAGCAACTTTATCATTCTTAATTAGCTGTGGTTCCAGTGACCGGGGGGAGCTGGTAGGTGTTAGAGGAAAAAAGTGGAGGCCTGAAAAGCCTTATGGTATGACTTTGGTTCCGGGTGGCGCTTACATTATGGGTAAGGCCGACGATGATTTGGCCAATGTTCAGGATGCTCCTACAAAAACAGTAACTGTTCGTTCTTTTTATATGGACGAAACAGAGATAACTAACAGTGAGTATCGTCAGTTCGTTGAATGGGTTAAAGACTCTACCATCAGGACAAGGCTTGCTATACTTGCTGATGAGGTGGGGCAAACAGGAGGTGATGGCAAGGATAGCGGGATTGGGCAGTTTGCATTTGCTGACCAGGATACCGTTAACCAGTCTGCTTACGATAAATATATGTATGAGAATTACTATAGCGTAGGTACCGGTGATGATCCGTATGCCGGCCGTAAGCTTAACAAAAAGGCTAAGCTGATAACCGATCCACAAAAATATCCCGATGAGTATTATGTTGAGGTGATGGACTCAATGTACCTGCCTGCTTCAGAATCATATAACGGACAAAGGACGATAGATGTTACCAAGCTTAAATTCTCTTATGCGTGGATGGACATTGCTGCGGCAGCTAAAGACAAGTCTAAGGCTACAAGGAGCAAAAGAAGTAAATACATGAGGAAAGAGCAGGTAGAGGTTTATCCTGATACTACGGTTTGGATTAAAGACTTTGCTTACTCGTATAATGAGCCAATGCACAATGATTATTTCTGGCACCAGGCTTACGGAGAGTATCCTGTAGTGGGCGTAACCTGGACACAGGCGAAGGCTTTTTGTGCCTGGAGAACGCTTTATAAAAATGCTTACCAAAAAGATAAAGGCCGTGCGCAGATCAACTCTTTCCGTTTGCCAACTGAGGCAGAATGGGAATACGCTGCAAGGGGAGGCCTGGAGTCTGCTACGTATCCTTGGGGTGGCCCGTATGCTAAAAATGACAGGGGATGTTTCCTTGCCAACTTTAAGCCGAACAGGGGTGACTATGCTGCTGACGGCGCATTATATACTGTAGAAGCGCAATCATTTGATCCTAACGAATACAACCTGTACAATATGTCGG
>JAEWKB010000077.1 GCA_023386255.1 Bacteroidota bacterium | reverse complement strand
CATCTATCCTGCGGCCGGCATTGTCAATGGCATAGGGATCGAATGTAGAAGCAAAGTTAATGTTCATCTTATCCTTGAAAAGGTTAGTACCTGCCGAAACCCGTAACGGGGCCCATGCCAGTGAGTCGGCAGTAATGTCATAGGAGGTGGCAAGATTCAGGTTATTAAGCAGCATTACCTTTTTAGGTTCGGTTGCGGTTTCATTATCGTCATCGCGTACCTTGGCTTCAAAGGTGTTATTTACCGCTATGCCTACGTTGTTTGCCATTGTCCTGCCGGGTACGCCAAACAGGCCGTCTTCAAAACGGGAATATTGGGTATAATTACCGGCAGCATCGGTCTGGTAGCTGTCAAAGTACCTTTCAAAGCTTGGTGTGTAGCTGTAGGAAACCGATGGGCGTATAACGTGACGTATGGCCTGTATCTTTCTATCCTCTCCAAAATTAAAGGTACCGTATATTGTTGTTCCGATGCTTGAATTGAAATTATAGGTACGGAAAGAGTCAAAACCTCTTTCATCACTTTCAATTACGGTATCACGGCTTTCTATATACTCTCTCTTTATAGTATTGAATACCCAGGTTTCCTGGTAATTAGTACCTGCTGAAACGCTAAAATACTTGAATATTTTGAAGTTTGTTGTTAGCGGTATGCTGTGCTGGAAACCGCTTCGTGCATCACGCCACATGCCGGCTTTAAAGAAAAGGGAATCATGTGTCTGTATCCTGTTCTCACCCCTAAGGTTGTACTGCAGGTTTATGTTTTTGATGATGCCCTTCTTGGGTGCATCGGCCGGGGCAAAAGGGAATATCCTATCTACACTGGCCTGAAGGGTAGGCAGGCTCATGTTAATAACTTCGCTATTGGTATTTTGCGAATGTGTTGCCGTAAGCGATGCATTTACCTGCGGCACAGTGTTGAATGTCTTGGAATATGATATTGATGAGCTAAGGTTGTTGTTAAGGCTTGCGCCTATATTCGCCATGTTGAGTGACTGCCTGAAGTACTGGCTGCTACCAAGGTTTACACTGGCTGAAAAGCGAGAGTTAGGGTTTGCCTTGGCATCCTGGCTGTGAGACCACTGTATGTTGTAATTGCGCTGTTTTGCATAATCAGGAAAGCCGCGCTCGCTTTCCACAATATTTTCAAAGCGTACATTGATGTTACCCCTGAACTTATACCGCTGTGCGTAATTCGATTCAAACCTCAGGGCATGGCTGCCATTGGTATAGTAATCGCCAAGTAGTGCGAGGTCCAGGTAATCACCTAAGGCAAAGTAATATCCGCCGTTTTGCAGGAAATATCCGCGGCTGTTGTTCTCACCAAAAGTGGGTACAATAAAGCCTGATTCCGCCTTATCGGTCATGGGGAAAAATGCAAAGGGCAGCCCTATGGGTGTGGGTACATGAGCAATTTCCATGTAAGTAAGGCCTACCACAACCTTCTTGCCGGGAACAAACTTCAGCTTAGAGGTTATAAATTCGTATTCAGGATCGTCAATATTTTTAGAAGTGGTAAATCGCGCGTTTTTAATAAAAATTACGGAGTCATTCTCGCGCTTGCTTATTTCACCTTTTACACGAAATTCTCCCTGATCGCTCCTGGAGTTCCATATACGGCCCTTTTTTGTTTTTACATTAAAGTGTATGGAGTCGGCCTCTACTATATTGGTACCCTGCTTAAAGTACGGGTACTGGCTGTAGTTGCCCAGTGAGTCTTTTATCCTTCCCGCAAAAACTTCATCTTTATCATACCGCATTACAATAATTCCGGCCTTTAATTCGATATCCTTATAGTAAAGCTCGGCTTCGTTGTATAAAGTAAGTTCTTTTTTAACCTGGTCCACTTTTTCATAATCCTTTGCTATACGCTTTACAATAGCATCAAGGCCAGATTTTTGTTTTTTAACTGTATCGGCCTTTACGGTATCATTTACAGCAAGTGTAGCACGGTTTAGCTTTAATGTGTCAGGTTGTTTTTGCGCGGGTGTATCTTTCTGTTTTACAGCAGGTACCGAAAGCGGTTTTCTGGCCGGTTCCTGTGCGTTGGCTTCCGGTATCCCCATTGTTAGGAAAAATGCTGATAAAACGATATGAAATAAGTTTGGACGCAAAGGTTTTAATAGTATTTTTGTAAAAATGCGGCTTGTTTTTAGAGTTGTCAAACTTACAATATTTTTGGCAAAAGCAAACACTAAATATGACTTATAAAGAATGATGATTAATAACTATATCACAATGAAAGGGAACATCAAAATAAAACTTGCTTTACTGTTATTTATTGTATCTGCGGGTGCGGCTTTCGGGCAGGGTAACTCTAAATTCAGGGTGGTGCTGGATGCCGGCCACGGCGGAAAGGACTATGGTGCGATATACCACGGTTTTATAGAAAAGAACATAGCGCTTAATGTTGCCCTGAAGGTAGGTAAGATACTTGAAAAGGATGCCGGTACACAGGTGATTTATACCCGTAAAACCGATGTGTTCATTGAACTTAACGAAAGGCCGAACATTGCTAACCGCGCCGATGCCAACATATTTGTTTCTATACACTGTAACGGCGAGGCTAAAAAAGCAGCATATGGTACCGAAACCTTTGTAATGGGTCCCACCAAAAATGCTTCGCACCTGGAGGTTGCTAAAAAGGAGAACTCGGTTATCATTCTCGAAAAAGATTCTAAAGCAACCTATGCCGGTTTTGACCCAAACAAACCCGAAACGCTTATAGGCCTTTTTGTGCAGCAGGAAGCCTATCAGAACCAAAGCATTGACCTTGCAAGTAAGGTGCAGGATAATTTTCCCGACGGGCTTAAAAGAAAAAGCCGCGGTGTAAAGCAGGCGCCATTCTGGGTTTTGCACAGGTCGGCCATGCCAAGCGTACTGATTGAGCTTGGTTTCCTGTCCTACAAGCCTGAAGGTGAGTATCTTAATTCTGAAGAAGGGCAGGAGGAGCTGGCAGAGCAAATAGCAAAGGCTATACTTCAATATAAAAAAGAATATTTCATACCTGGTAATGTGGACTATACTGAACCGGCGGTTGATGAAAAGCCGGTGCCTGTAACTAATAAGCCTAAAACAGAGCCTGCCAAGCCTAAGTCAGAACCTGCAAAACCCAAAACTGATGGAGGCTGGACATCTGCCCAGGAAGGTGTAGTGTTCAAAGTGCAGATATCAGCCAGCGGTAAGGATCTGGAAACAGTGCCACAAAACTTTAAGGGGCTTACCAATATCTCAAAAGATAAGTCTACTTCTGTCATTAAATATTTCTACGGTGCAACCTCAAATTACAGTGAATCAAAACAATTGCTGGAAGAGGCAAAAGCCAAAGGATATACTTCGGCTTTTGTAGTAGCATTTAAAGACGGTAAAAAAATCAGTGTGCAGGAAGCTTTAAAATAATATTCACATTTTAATACATTTATTCTTCCTACATTTGTTAAAAAAATAGCCGATTTTGAAAGTAACAAGAGAAGTTAAAACCGCGGTTTTAGTAATAGCAGCTATATTATTATTTATATGGGGCTACAGTTTTTTAAAAGGCAGGGACCTTTTTAATTCATACAGGACTTTTTATGTAGTATATAATGATGTGGAAGGCCTTTCCCCTTCGGCCCCGGTTACCCTTAACGGATTAGTAATAGGTAAAGTAACAGGTATCACTTTTACAGATGAAGTAGGCAGGCTTAAAATTGAAATGCAGGTAAAGACTGATTTTCCCATTTCTAAAACCAGCCATGCAACCTTATATGAGCCTGGACTACTTGGAGGAAAGCAGATTGCCATAATACCCGACCTGAAGAACCAGGTAATGGCGGAAGACGGAGACCAGTTGCAGAGCGGCCTTAAGCCGGGAATGCTTTCGGTTGTGGGTGAAAAGCTTTCGCCACTGCA
>JAEWKB010000020.1 GCA_023386255.1 Bacteroidota bacterium | reverse complement strand
TGAAACTATAGGTATACTCCCCAAACACCTTATCGTAATTTTTGGAGCAATAAGAAAAATCAGGAGCTTTAACTTTAGTTCCCAGGCTATCCTCTGGTATGGCATAGTGGCTAAAGGTTTGCGCCTGTACTGCAACTGCCATAACTAACATTATAATGGCTAAATGTATTTTCATATCTGATGGCTTTACACCAAAAGTACGGATATAAAACAAAAAAGGCACCTGATAGGTGCCTTTTTATACCTTGTATAAATCTATTAAGGGAAAATACCCCTTTGTTTGTAAGCCATTTCAATACGTGCAAGGGCCACAATGTAAGCAGCAGTCCTCCAGTCGGTTTTGTACTGTACTGATGAGTTGATAACTTTGCCAAAAGCTTCTTCAAGCTTTTTACGCAGCTTAATGATCACGTCATCCATAGTCCATATTTCACCGTTACGGTTCTGCAGCCACTCAAAATAGCTTCCTACCACACCGCCTGAATTACAAAGGATGTCAGGAATAATATCAATGCCTTTAGCTATTAAGATAGCCTCACCATCGGTATCTGTAGGGCCATTGGCGCCTTCAGCAATAACTTTGGCTTTAATGGTGCCGGCATTTTCATCTGTAATCTGGTTGCCAAGCGCAGCAGGTATTACAATATCGCAATCAATACCGAAAAATTCTTCTGAAGCATATTCCTGTGTATTTTTAAAGCCGGTAATTGTACCGTTATCAGCCTGGTAGCGTAGCAGCGCCTCAGGATCAATGCCTTCAGGGTTGTAAATGGTGCCTGTAGCATCCTGTACACCCACAAGTATAGCGCCGTTCTTGTTCATAAAATGAGCAGCCCAGTAACCCACGTTACCAAAGCCTTGCACTATATAGCGCTTGCCCTCAAGGGTTGTCCCCCTAAGCTTTGCCCATGCCTCAAGTGTTACAACCACACCGAAACCTGTAGCGCGGTCACGGCCTTCAAGCCCCCCCGATCCTACCGGCTTACCGGTAACAACGTGCTGGTTCTTAGAACGCTCTGATGGTGATTTTGTCGACATGTACGTATCGGCAATCCACGCCATCATTTGCGCGTTAGTGTTTACGTCCGGAGCAGGTATATCATGCTCAGGGCCTATATTATCGCCAAGTGCGTAAGTAAAACGCCTTGTAATCCTTTCAAGTTCGCCCTGCGAGTAAAGTTTCGGGTCAATTTGTATACCGCCTTTACCACCTCCGTAAGGAAGCCCTGCAAGCGCAGTTTTCCACGTCATCCAGGTAGCCAGTGCCCTTGCGGCATCAATATCTACTGTTGGGTGGTAGCGCAGGCCGCCTTTGTACGGGCCAAGCGCATTGTTATGCTGTACGCGGTATCCGGTAAATACTTCTACTTTACCGTTGTCCATCTTCACCGGGAAGTGTACCACAATTTCATTATTAGTAATAGAAAGTATTTTTTTCACACTTTCATCCAGCCCCATCACTGCCGCAGCCTTCTCAAACTGGTTCTTTACATTTTCATACATGCCCAACCTGGGCTTTGTTGCTGTTGCCATACTTAAATTTTTACAACTTTTGTACTATATAACATTAGCTTTTAAAAAAGCACACAAATATAGGGTAACTATATTTATCACTGAAACAATTTATTTAAGAATTTTTAAGAAAAACACACTCAAATATACGATTGCTGTAATTTACACAGATTATTCCCAACTGTTACTACACATATAGCAAATAGCATGCCTTAAGCGAAGTATCAAAGCATTAAAAATCAATCGATTATTTTTTCAGGAGATTATGAATGATACTATCAGGCGCAACGTAATATATGTTTTGGTATCTTTGCTGTACCTAGCATACTAATTATGAAACTTGAGCAAATATATACGGGCTGTATAGCACAGGCAGCCTATTATCTTGAAAGCAATGGCGAAGCAGCCATTTTTGACCCGCTAAGGGAGGTGCAGCCTTATATTGATAAAGCAGCGAAAGATAATGCTACAATTAAGTACATTTTTGAAACGCATTTTCACGCTGACTTTGTGTCAGGACACCTGGATCTTGCAGCTAAGGCCGGAGCACAAATTGTTTATGGGCCTACAGCCAAACCTGAATTTGATGCGCTGATAGCCGAAGACGGGCAGGAATTTAAAGTTGGTGCCTATACGGTAAAAACATTACACACACCCGGGCATACGCTGGAAAGCACATGTTACCTTATCATTGAAGAAGATGGGAAAATACATGGAATTATAACCGGCGATACATTGTTTATAGGCGATGTTGGCCGCCCTGACCTTGCGCAAGCCCTTGTGGGGGACCTTACGCAGGAAGTATTGGCATCTCACCTGTATGATTCGCTGCGAAACAAGATAATGCCCCTGCCTGATGAGGTTATTGTTTACCCCAGCCATGGTGCAGGAAGTGCCTGCGGCAAGAACATGAGCAAGGAAACTACTGATACGCTGGCCAACCAAAAAAGGACAAACTATGCGTTGCGTGCCGACATGACCAAAGAGGAGTTCATTAAAGAACTGCTTGACGGGCTGGGCGCTCCCCCTGCTTACTTTCCGCAGAATGTGCTGCTAAACATTAAAGGCTACAAAAGCCTTGACGCTGTAATGCAAAAAGCACAAACTCCGTTAACGCCTGAGCAGTTTAGGGCTATGGCAAATGAAGCCATTGTGCTTGATGTAAGGCATGAAAATGATTTTGTGCAGGAGCATATACCCGGCTCTATATTTATAGGCCTTAACGGCAATTTTGCTCCCTGGGTTGGCGCTTTAATAAGAGATGTGAACCAACCACTTATTTTGGTAACACCTGAAGGTAAAGAAACAGAAGCTATAACCCGCCTGGCGCGTGTAGGTTTTGATAATACCCTGGGATATCTTAAGGGAGGCATTGAAGCGTGGAAAGCTGCAGGTTTTGAAACCGACAGCATCCGTTCCATATCTCCTGAAGAATTTGCCGAAGGGCTTGCCACTGACGGAAAACCTGTAATTGATTCCCGAAAACCGGGAGAATTTGCCGGAGGGCATGTTATAAACGCGGTTAATATTCCGCTGGACTTTGTAAATGAGCAGCTTGCTGAAGTGCCTAAAGAAGAAGAGTTTTATATCCACTGCGCCGGCGGCTACCGCTCTGTTATCATGGCATCCATTTTAAAGGCGCGTGGTTACCATAATATGATAAATGTAGAAAAAGGCTTTGCAGGAATAAAAAGCACTACTGCCAAAACTACGCTTAACCAGTCTGCATCTGTTTAATATTATTTACTATTATTGCACATTAACAATAAAACAATATGAAAAAATTCCTTTTGCTTTTAGCCGCATCTGCATTTGCACTTTCATGCAACAAACAGGCTGAAAATGAATATAAAATATCAGGAACTGTTCACCCATCTCTTAACGGAAAAAAAATAATACTGGAAAAACCGGGCGGCTACCTGTTTTTTACACCTGTGGATACCGCTGTGGTAGAAAACGGGAAATTTGAATTTGAAGGAACCATTACAGGAACAGAGCAGCGTTTCCTTAGTATTGCCGACCCAATGAAAAAACTGGACATTATCCTGGAGCCCGGTACAATTGAAATTCAGGTTAATAAAGATACCATAGTACGAT
>JAEWKB010000117.1 GCA_023386255.1 Bacteroidota bacterium | reverse complement strand
TTTGCTTATGTGGTCACTCTGCCCTTGGGGTATGTTTTCCAACTGGGGTATTATGTGATACCTGTAGTGGTTTTTATATTCTATGTACTTGCAAGCCTGGAACTTATAGCCGAAGAAATTGAAGATCCGTTTGGTACTGATGCCAATGACCTGCCTACAGGCCGAATGGCTGAGAACATCAGGAAGAACGTAGATGAATTGCTTTACTAAGCATTGCAGCTTCAGGATTTTATGGCTAACTTAGCTGTAAAATCAACTATTATGGATAAGGAAAATAAAGGTAAAACAACCGCTGATGATAATGTTGACCACAGCGCAAGATACTCAGAATCAGGCGAGATAACACGTGACGATGAGCGAGACAGGAACGATAGCAAAGACGAGTGGAATGCTGAGGACAGCCGAACGGGTCGAAATAAGTAATACAATGAGCCAAAGTGATTTAAAAGTTAGGGAACTTGAGGAAAAGGACATAGCCTTCCTTGCTGATTATTGGTTTAACGCAACACCCGAACAACTGCAGGCCATGGGGGCCGACATTACCAAACTGCCTGAACGCGAACTATTTGAAAGCAGGCTTAGGCACCAGCTGGCGCTCCCTTATGAGAAGAAAGAAGCCTATGTGCTTATTTGGGAAGTAAACGGACAACCCACAGGGCACAGCAACCTGAACCCAGTAACTTATGAAGGCCACGGTTTTATGCACCTGCACCTTTGGGATAACAAGCTTCGGCACAAAGGTATTGGGACTGAACTTGTAAGGATGTCTCTCCCCTACTTCTTTAATAACATGAAGCTAAAGCTGCTGTATTGTGAGCCATATGCCCTGAATCCTGCCCCGCACAAAATTCTGGAAAAAACTGGCTTTAAATTTGTAAGGGAATATATAACCACCCCAGGCTCAATTACCTTTGAACAACCGGTAAAGCTATGGGAGTTTAAGGCATTAAAATAATGCCGGGCCATAAACGTTATCTTTATGTATATTTGCCTTACAATGAAACAATTGCTACTTACATTAATAATAATATTCACCACAGCCTCAGGAGCTTATGCGCAGCTGGACCGCGCATCCGGCGGGCTGTCAATACCACGCAAAACCAAACCGAAAGCCGAACCCAAACCGGCCCCTACGCCTGAAGGCTATGTAAGCCCTTTTAAGATAGATCCTTTTAAGAAGGAATATAAAAGCAACTTACAGGTAGGCGCAGAAGAGCCACAAAGATCTATTGTAGAACAGAGAAATGATTTTGTTACGGGCGGCAGCGAGTACCAGGACAGGGTAACTATCAGGCAAAGAGGCGAATCAAACGAAGCTTATAAAGGCAACCGCTCATTTGGGGAGTTCAGGACAAAATCAGGCTATGTAAATGTTATGTGCCGCGACTTTGGCGCTGAAGACGGCGACCGTATAAAAGTATCTATAAACGGCAAAGTGATCATAGCAAACACCACGCTTAACTTTGACTTCAACAGCATCATGATGAATTTATCACCCGGTTTCAACCTCATAGAAATTGAGGCGCTAAACCAGGGCACTTCCGGGCCTAACACTGCGGCTTTTGAAGTTTATGATGATAAAGGCAACCTGATTGTAGGCAATGAATGGAATCTTGCTACAGGCTTTAAGGCAACTTTCCTTATTGTAAGGGAGGAATAACTATCTTTGGGAAAAAATCTTTTAAAATTTTTTAGCATGTTTTTCATTTAAGGTAAGTTTATATATTTGGGGCATAATCAACTAAACCCTTATATGAAAAAGCTTTACCCTTTTTTACTTCTGTTATCTGCGGCTGCTTTTGCACAGGTTGGCACAGTAGATAATTCATTTAATCCTGCTGATAACGGCGCTTACAGGCAATACATAGGCGGTGATTTTTATGATGCAGAAACGGGTTCTATTGTTTCAGGAACATCAAGTGTAGTGCGCCTGCCCGATGGAAAATACCTGATAAATTACTATAACATGGGTAGCGGAGTCTATAGGCTTAACGCCGATGGCTCTGTAGATACTTCCTTTACTCTTAATACAGATCCAGGTTCAAAAATCTATCTACAGCCTGATGGTAAAATTTATGTTCTAGGAAACAGTGCAACAATTTTGAAGCGGTACAACGCTAACGGTACCATTGATAATACTTTTACACCCCCTGCGTTTGAAGATTTAGGCGGCCCTGCTACTTTTGATGTTATTAAAGACATTGCTTTCCAGGCCGACGGCAAAATATACATAGCAGGTACTTTTACTGAAGTAAATAATGCTGCTTCAAAAAATCTCGTAAGGCTTAATGCTAACGGCACCGTAGATACCTCATTTACAGTAGGTACAGGTTTCGACTGGACAGTAAATGTTATTAAAATCCTTCCTGATGGAAAATTACTGGCAGGAGGTTCTTTTGAAATGTATAACAATGTTTCCAGCCGCTTCTTTATTCGCCTTAATTCCAACGGTACTAAGGACACATCTCTTACTTTCTCTGGCTCAAGTTATTTTTATGATGATGTTTGTGGCATAGAAGTATTGCCTTCAGGAAAAATAATGGTTTTTGGCGGCAACGAAATGTATCGCCACAACAATAGCTTTAAAAAATGCATTGTAAGGCTTAACGCCAATTATACGCTTGACACATCCTTTGATTCGGGCAACTTCTTCTTTTTCTCGTCTTTTCCTTATGTAAACAACATGCTTACACAGCCTGATGGTAAAGTTATAATAGGTGCGAGTAAAGATAGCGGCATGCCTTATAAATTATACAGGCTGAACGCCGATGGCACAGAAGATACCAGTTTTGCTACAAACCACAAGTCTTTTGACGGCGGAACCGGTTCATTCATACTTTTGCCGGATGGTAAAATTATTATCCCGGACTCTTACATAGGTGCAGACGGAATAACACGCAGCGGTATGCACCGCCTGAATACTAACGGCAGCATAGACCTGACATTTAACCCGTTAACCGGCAGTAATGGTGCAATACTTAAAAGCGTTGTGCTGAATGATAATAAAATTTTACTAGCCGGCAGGTTCACGTCATATAATGATATGCCTGCCAAGCATATTGCGAGGCTAAATGCTGATGGTACCCCTGACAATTCTTTTTCAGTAGATAATTCGTTAACCGTCCTACAGCCCTATGCTTATGAAAACGGATCTGATATCATTATTAAACAGCAGGCTGATGATAAATTGCTATTAGCAACAAACATCATTTATGCTAACAATAACCAAAAATACCTGGTACGCCTAAATTATGACGGATCGCTTGATACAGGCTTTAATTCTCCTGCAGGTGATTATCCGGTTAAAACCATGAGTATTAAAGCAGACGGCAAATTACTTGTATCGGGCAACAGCAGTTATTACTCAGTAAACGGGAAATATAAAATAGTAAGGCTGAACCTTGATGGAACTGTTGATAACACCTACCCGCAATACGGATTTAACGAAGCACCGCAATATATTGAAATACAACCTGATGGCAAAGCCCTGATTGCAGGAAGTTTTAGTAATTATAATAATGTAACAGCCTTAAGGCTAATAAGGCTTAATGAAGATGGTACGAGGGATACGTCATTTAATTTCAATGCTTCAAATATTTCAAGTGTATATAAAACCCTGACACAAGAAGATGGAAAAGTCATAATTTCATATAAATCTAACGGAAATTTTAAAATTGCCAGATTAAATGCAGATGGAACTATAGACAATTCATTTTTTGTAAATATGGGCGGCTATTCAAGTTCTTCAACAGGTTTTATTGATTTTGCAAGGCTTGAGGACGGAAGGATAGTATTTAAAAATGTTGTTTCAGCCACCACTGAAAATGTAGTGGTTTTTAATGGCATTGATACCATCAACCTTAGCGTAATGATGTTAAATGCCGATGGTACGTGGAACCAGGCGTTTACTGTTAATGTCCCTAAATATTACGATTATGACGGTAGCGTAAATGATATTGCTGTACAGGGTTGTGATAAACTGATATTTAGTGGGAATTTTGTGAAGTATAATAGTGCTTACAAAAACCATATCCTGCGTATTAACCTTACTAACAACCCTGCTATGCCTGCTGGTAACACAACACAGACATTTACACCGGGTGAAACACTGGCAGACCTTGATGTTACAGGTCAAAACGTACAGTGGTACAGCATGCAGAGTGAATGTTCAGTACTTTCAACATCACGCTCCGAAATGGATACTGATGAGCCACTTCCGTTAAATACTCCGTTACAAAATGGTGTTACCTATTATGCATCTCAAACAATAAGCGGACTCGAAAGCTCATCAAGGCTGGGTGTTACTGCCATGGCTGCCATGGGGATTGCTGAAAATACAATTGATGTTGTAAAAGTATACCCTAACCCTACTGCGGGAATGTTTACAATATCAGGAGCTGCTGAAATTACTTCAGTATCAGTTTATACATTATATGGCCAAACTTTGTTGACAGAGCAGGTAAATGCTCATGAGACTCGAATAGACCTTTCTGCTTACCAAACCGGTATGTATCTTGTAAAAGTAACATCCGGCAAAGGTGGTGAAAAGACATATAAAGTAAACAAACTATAATAAGAAGCCCCGCAATGCGGGGCTTTTCATTTGTACATCTGTTAATTCCTGTTAATCGTTATTCATAGAAAGCAGGAACTCTTCGTTATTTCGTGTTTTCTTAAAACGGTCGTTAATAAAGTCCATAGCTTCCACAGGGTTCATATCGGCAAGGTATTTCCTCATGATCCACATGCGCTGTATTGTCTTTTCATCCAGAAGTAGGTCATCACGTCGGGTGCTAGACGATGTAAGGTCAATAGCAGGAAAAATACGCCTGTTGGCAATCTTCCTGTCCAGCTGAAGCTCCATGTTACCAGTACCTTTAAATTCTTCAAAGATTACTTCGTCCATTTTAGAACCGGTTTCAGTAAGGGCTGTTGCAATAATACTTAATGATCCTCCGCCTTCAATGTTACGCGCAGCACCAAAGAAACGTTTGGGCTTTTGCAGTGCGTTGGCATCAACACCACCACTCAATACTTTACCCGAAGCAGGCTGTACTGTATTATAAGCACGTGCCAAACGTGTAATAGAATCCAAAAGTATAACCACGTCATGCCCGCACTCTACAAGGCGCTTCGCTTTTTCAAGCACTATGTTAGCTACTTTAACATGGCGGTCGGCAGGTTCATCAAAAGTAGATGCGATAACCTCTCCCCTCACGCTGCGCTGCATATCGGTCACCTCTTCAGGGCGCTCATCAATAAGCAATACTATCAGGTAAACTTCAGGGTGGTTAGCTGCTATAGAGTTGGCAATATCTTTAAGCAGCATAGTCTTACCTGTTTTCGGCTGCGCTACTATCATACCCCTCTGCCCTTTGCCTATTGGCGAGAACAGGTCGATAATCCTTGTAGATATTGTGCTTTGCCTGTCGGCCAGGTTAAATTTTTCTTCAGGGAAAAGCGGTGTAAGGTGTTCAAAAGACACCCTGTCACGCACTACCTGTGGGTCATGCCCGTTTATTTTAAGAACCTTTACAAGAGGAAAATATTTTTCACCCTCTTTTGGCGGGCGCACCACACCTTTAACTGTATCTCCTGTTTTTAAACCAAATAAGCGTATTTGCGAAGTAGAAAGGTAAATATCATCAGGTGAGGCAAGGTAATTATAATCAGATGAGCGGAGGAAACCATAACCATCAGGCATCATTTCAAGAACGCCTTCACTCTCAATTATACCGTCAAACTCATAATCCGGCTCACGGAAATTTTGTTTTTTCTGGTTTTGTTGCCCCTGCCTCTGTTCAGGATTCCCATTTTGGTTTTGGTGCTGCATAGGCTGCCTTTCAGCTGGCTGCCTTTCTGTATTCTGGCTCTGCACAGGCCTGTCAGCATTTTGTGCGGCCTGGCCCTGCTGGTTCTTTTTGTAACTTGGATGATTAGGGTTGTTGGCATTGGCGCGCTCAATCTGGGCCTGCCTTTCCTCCTCTGTAAGCTGCCTTTTAGGCTTCTCTTTATTTTCAGCCTGTGGCTTTTGCTGGTTTTCCCTTACAGGCCTTTGTTTTTGCCTGTCGTCTTGTTGTAGTTTACCTTCTTCGGGTGAAGGAGCTGCCTGAATTGGTGCCTCAGTGGCAGCTGGTGGTTGTTGCTGCGTGGTATCTGCCTTGGCCGGACGGATTTTTTGCCTTTCGCCTTTTATAGCTGGTTCGGCGGCAGGAATATCCGCAGCGGGCGTTTCAGTTGTATCATTCTGTGCAGGTG